>JAGDCQ010000168.1 GCA_017958465.1 Lachnospiraceae bacterium | reverse complement strand
GGATACTTCTTTTCAGAAATATGAATCCGGATGAAGTTAAGCATGTCCGCATTACAAAGGATGTCCAGGCAATTCCCGACGATGCGGGACATTACTGCGTTTTTGAGCGCATCGAGACGGACGGGACTTTGTGCGAATACGAAAAACGTCCCATAAAGCTTGAATTCATCGGTGACAGTATAACTACCGGGGAAGGGATCATCGGCGCAAAGAAGCTTAACGATTGGGTGGCTTTTTGCCTGGATTCCGTGCAGAATTACACAAATCTCACAGCAGAGGCCCTGAACGCAGATTATAATGTGATCTCGCAGAGCGGCTGGGGTGTGACTTCCGCCTGGAACAATGATCCCAACGGTGCGCTGCCGAAGATCTATACAAAGGTCTGTGGA
The DNA here is from genome assembly GCA_017958465.1 of Lachnospiraceae bacterium. GTDB lineage: Bacteria > Bacillota > Clostridia > Lachnospirales > Lachnospiraceae > SZUA-448. Next base: position 8,262 of record JAGDCQ010000168.1, on the reverse strand, counting down.
TCCTGCAATGCCTTGAAGGATCGTTTTAACTCCCTTTCTGAACATGATTTTTCCGCCTTTGTTCCGGACGTTATCGTTATCAATCTGGGCACCAATGACTGTGGATCCCTCGATCAGCCGGAGTTTAAGGATCCGGCGACGGGAGAAACTTTCAAAAATGTCAAAGGAGCCGACGGACAGCCGGATAAAATGACATCCGACAGGTTTGTAAGGATCGCAAAAGCCTTTCTTGAGACACTTCATGAAAAGAACCCTTCATCAAAGCTTCTATGGGCTTATGGCATTTACAGCCTGATGTTCTGGAACGAGATAAAGACTGCGATCGAAGAGTTTAAGAAAGATCATCCGGATGCAAAGGTGTATACCCTTGAGTTTCCCGCCATGACCGACGAGCAGGCCGGTGCAAGGTTCCATCCCGGTCCTTTGGCACATAGGATGATGGCTGAAATGCTCACGGAAAAGATCAAGGATATCATGGGGTTATCGTGACATTAAGAAAAAAGTTTTTAAATATAATAAAAGAATTGTTGACGAATCCGGCATGTCTCGATATAATAATTAAGTGCTATTCAAAAACCTAACAGTTTAGCAGAACGAGTCTGTAAGACCGTTCATTTCGATACTGACATAAAGCAACATCGTTTTATTGAAGTATACGCACAATTCCACAATTGGAGGGAGGTTAGGTGCGAGACTATGTCTACTGTTATCGTTAAAGAAAACGAATCATTAGATAGCGCTCTCCGCAGATTCAAGAGAAACTGCGCAAAGGCAGGTATCCAGCAGGAAATCCGCAAGAGAGAGCATTACGAGAAGCCGAGCGTTAAGCGTAAGAAAAAGTCTGAAGCTGCTCGTAAGCGTAAGTTTAAATAATGCTATTAAAAACCCTCGATCTTTCGATTGGGGGTTTTTCTCGTAGTAAGGCAATTTTATTGCGAAACATGCAGTAATCAGTTATAATGACTATATCATGAAGATCCGGTGACCTATATGGCTAACGTTTACATAAATCCCAACAGCGATTTCGACAGGGATTCAAGAAATAAAAAACTAAAAAAGTTCCTTTTCAGGCTGCTGCGCTGGCTCCTGCTCAATGCCGCCGTTATACTGCTGGCTTACATCCTTGTGGTCTATACGGTGGAGCAGTGCAATATGATCGATAATTCCATGGCTCCCACCATTGAAGAGGACCAGCTCATCCTCATAAACAAAGTGGCTTTCAAAACAAGAAAGCCGGAGCGCTGGGACCTTATCGTTTTCACGCAGAACGGGAACGAACACCTTTATTACAACATAAAACGTGTTGTGGCCCTTCCCGGCGAGACGATCCAGATAAAGGACGGCGAGATCTATATCAACGGTGAGATGCTGATAGAGCCTGTAAAGGTGGATCCGCTCCAGCTTTCAGGCTTTGCGGAGGAGCCTCTTACCCTTGATGACGACGAGTACTTTGTGCTCGGGGACAACAGGAATAACAGTGAGGACAGCCGTTTCGTATCCGTGGGCAATGTTTCCTTTGAGAACATCATAGGCCTTGCCTGGGTAAGGATTCAGCCTTTCTCACTCATCAATAAATCGAACAAGAACTACGTGCGGCCGACAGTGACCCCTGCTGAGCCCGAGGACAAAAAAGCTGAGAACGGAGATAAAAATGGCTAAGGAAGCGAGTGCCGAAAGCTTTAATTCAACAAGCATAAACTGGTATCCGGGACATATGAATAAAGCTCTCAAGGCCATGCGGGAGGATCTTAAGCTCATAGATGTGGTTATAGAGCTTGTGGACGCCCGTATCCCTTACAGCAGCAAAAACCCTGAGATCGACCAGCTTGCCTCCGGGAAAAAGCGTGTGATCCTCCTAAACAAAGGGGATTTTGCGGATCCCGAAAAGACAAAGCTCTGGGTGAAATACTACGAGTCCCGCGGATTCCTTGTGGCCTGTGTAAACTCTAAGGAACCCCAGACAGCCAAGGTTGTGACAGGGCTTGTGCTTGAAGCCTGCAGGGAAAAGATCGAAAAGGACAAGGCCCGGGGGATGAATATGCGTCCTGTGCGTGCCCTTGTCTGCGGCATACCTAACGTTGGAAAGTCTACATTTATAAACACTCTTGCCAAAAAGAATGTGGCAAAGACAGGCAATAAGCCGGGCGTTACTACAGGAAAGCAGTGGATAAGGCTGAATAATAAGATAGAGCTTTTAGACACTCCCGGAGTCCTCTGGCCGAAGTTTGAGGACGAGGAAGTGGGGAAGAGGATCGCATGGATAGGCTCCATAAACGAAAACATCCTTAACACCTACGAGCTTACACTTGGACTTTGTGAGTTTATCCTTAAAGCTTATCCCGGCGTTTTCAACGCAAAATACGGCGTGGAAGAGTGCGAGGACCCGCTTTCCCTCATAGAAGCCATCGCAATAAAGCGCAACTGCATGCAGAAAGGCAATGTTCCCGACCTTGAAAGGGTTGTGGCTTTTGTTTCCGACGATTTTAAGAACGGAAGGCTTGGGAAGCTTTCGCTGGAGGTGCCGGGTGACCGCAGTTAAAATGACAAAAGAAGAAAAGTTTGAAGCAGAGCGTGAGCGCATAAGGCTCATGCGCTCCTTCGAGGATGAATATGCGCACTTAGGGTACATAGCAGGCGTGGACGAGGTTGGCAGAGGCCCGCTTTGCGGTCCTGTAGTCACCGCAGCCGTGATCCTTCCAAAGGATTGCGAGATTTTGTATCTGAACGATTCGAAAAAACTCTCGGAAAAGCGAAGAGAACTGCTCTTCCCGGAGATAATGGAAAAAGCCGTGGCAGTCGGCATTGCAAGCTGTTCCCCGGAGGAGATAGACAGCCTAAATATCCTCAACGCCACGAAAAAAGCCATGAGGGAAGCGGTGCTGAAGCTTAACCCTTCGCCTGCCTGCGTGCTTGTTGATGCAGTGACCATCCCGGGGCTTGATATAAAACAGGTCCCTATCATAAAAGGTGACGCAAAAAGCCTTTCTATAGCCGCTGCCAGCGTTATAGCGAAGGTTACAAGGGACAGGCTTATGGTAGAGCTTGACGCAAAATACCCGGGCTACGGTTTTGCTTCAAACAAAGGCTATGGCACTGCGGAACACATTGCGGCCCTGAAAACCCTTGGCCCCTGTGAGATTCACAGAAGGTCGTTTATCAAGAACTTTATAGAAGGATAAAAGCAGTTTTATCGGGAGTCTTAAATGCCGGATGACGAACTGAAAAAACGGAATAAAACGGCTGTCGCACTGGAATATGTCCCGGGAGAAGAAGCTCCCAAGATCCTTGCGACAGGAAAAGGTCTGCTTGCCGAAAAGATCATCGAAAAGGCTAAGGAGGCCGCTGTTCCCGTGCACAAGGACACAAGGCTCGCAAATACCCTTGCAAACCTGGAGGTTGGAGACTATATTCCTCCCGAACTCTACCAGGCCGTAGCCGAAGTTCTCCTCTTCGTTGAGAATATGGACAAGCTCCGCGAGAAAGTCGGCCGGTGACAATGGACACAAAAAAGAAGGGAAAACAAGGGGAAGAGCTGGCTGCAAAGCTGTTGGAACATAACGGCTACGAGATCCTCTGTATGAATTACAGGAAGCGAAGCGGCGAGATTGATATAGTTGCAAAGGACGGGGAATACCTTTGCTTTGTGGAAGTGAAATACAGAAAAACTGTGGGGTCCGGATATCCGGAAGAGGCTGTCGGCCCTGCAAAAATGCGAAAGATAAGGCACACAGCCCTGTTTTATATGTTTGAGAATAAGATCCCTGATACTCATCCTGTCAGGTTTGATGTTTGCCTGATCCTTGGAGGACAGTACAGGATCATCAAGAATGCCTTTGATGCCTAAAACACTTTATTCAGCCGGGGGTACCTATGAACACATCTGCCTATTTCCTGACCGAACAAGATGCACCGCTTGTGAAGAGCACCCTGCTCTCAGGGTTTCCGGAGCTTATCCAGGGAACCTCCACAAGAAAAGGTGGTGTCAGCACAGGTATACACGAAAGCATGAACCTTGGGTTCAACAACGGGGACATTCCGGAGAATGTCTCTAAAAACTACGAGATCATCTGCAGATCCCTTGGGATCAAGCCTTCTCAGATCGTTACAGCAAAACAGACTCACAAGACTAACGTGCGGATCGTTACGCAAAGAGACAGCGGAAAAGGGGTAGTGCTTCCCGTAAACTATGACGATATCGATGCACTTGTCACGAACAAGCCTACTTACGGTCCTTCTCCCGTGCTCTGCATCCTTACTGCCGACTGCCTTCCGGTCTTTGTTTACGACCCAAAGCACATGGCCATAGGCCTTGCCCACTCAGGGTGGCGTGGCACAGTGAACAGGATCGTCCCCAAAATGCTGGAAAAGATGGAGCAGGCTTATGAGACCGATCCTAACGACGTGTATCTTTCAATTGGGCCTTCCATCTGCAAAAAGTGTTATGAAGTCGGGGATGATGTTGCGGAGGAGTTTAAAAAGGCTTTTAACAGGACAGAGCTCAGGGATATCCTCTTTGAAGGAGATACAAAGGGCAAATACAGGCTGAATCTTGCGGCTGCCGTAACAGTATCTGCCGCAGGATGCGGAGTGCTGCCGGAAAACATAGAAAACCAGGGGCTTTGCACCGCCTGCAACAGTAAGCTCCTGTTCTCACATCGTATTACAATGGGGAAACGGGGCACCCTTGCCTCGTTCTTGGGAATAAGATAAATGAAACGCGAAAGACATATAATAAAATCTGTGGAAGAAGGCAGTATTGCTGAAGAAATGGGCATAGAGCCCGGCGACGAGCTGCTTTCCGTAAACGGAAAGGCGATCTTGGATGTTCTTGATTACCGTTTCCAGGAGACGGGGGAGGACATCCTTCTTTTAGTGCGCAAACCCGACGGCGAAGAGTGGGAGCTTGAGATCGAAAAGGATTATGCGGATGAGCTTGGGATCGAGTTTGAAGACCCGCTTATGGACGACTACAGGTCCTGCCGCAATAAGTGCATTTTCTGCTTTATCGACCAGCTTCCGAAGGGCATGCGCGATACCCTTTATTTCAAGGATGACGATACCCGCCTTTCCTTCCTTCAGGGAAACTATTGCACACTAACGAACCTTTCGGAAAAAGATATCGAAAGGATATGCTATTACAAGCTGTCTCCCATAAATATCTCAGTACACACCACAAATCCTGAGCTCAGGAAGAAGATGCTCAACAACAGGTTTGCGGGCAGGATAGAAGAGATAATCCAGAAGTTCTGCGATGCCGGCCTTGAGATGAACGCCCAGATTGTGCTCTGTAAAGGGATAAACGACGGCAAGGAGCTTGACAGGACCATAGCGGACCTTGAAAAATATATCCCTAACATCCAGAGTCTGTCTGTTGTACCTTCCGGCCTCACAAAGTTCCGTGAAGGGCTTCCAAAGCTTGAGCTTTTTGAAAAAGAGGATTGCCTTAAGGTGATCAACCAGCTCGAGCTCTGGCAGCAGCATATGCTTTACGCCCACGACACCCGTTTTGTCTACCCTTCCGATGAGTTTTACATCACGGCCGGAAAGCCTATCCCGGACGACGAATATTACGAAGGCTTTACACAGCTTGAAAACGGCGTGGGGATGATGCGCTCGCTGTTTACGGATACCAGGGATTCCATGAAGGATTACCTTGAAGATGGCGGAAGGACGGACATTGAACGCCGTATTTCCATTGCTACCGGTGCACTCGCTTTTGAGCATATTAAAAAGCTTGCGGATGAGATAACAAAGGAATTCCCGGGGGTCAAGGTTTCCGTCTACAAGATAAGGAACGACTTTTTTGGGGAAAGTATCACTGTTTCCGGGCTTTTGACCGGACAGGACATTATTGCGCAGCTTAAGGGCAAGGATCTCGGAGAGGAGCTTTTGCTCCCGGAGAACCTCCTTAGGAGCGGCGAGGAGACACTGCTTGATGATTGTACAGTTTCTGGGCTTGAAAAGGCTTTACAAACAAAAATACGTATTGTAAAATCATATGGCAGTCACTTTTTTGATGCGATCATTGGAAACGAAGATCGTTAACCCCTGATCTCGGAGGATATATATGAAACCTATAGTTGCCATAGTTGGACGTCCAAACGTAGGAAAATCCACGCTTTTCAACGTTCTTGCCGGAGAAAAGATATCGATCGTAAAAGACGAGCCCGGTATTACAAGGGACAGGATCTATGCGGACGTTACCTGGCTTGACCATAACTTTACACTTATTGATACAGGCGGTATCGAGCCGGATTCAAGTGACAAGATGTTAAACTATATGCGTGAGCAGGCGGAGGCCGCAATTGCCGCTGCCGACGTAATCATCTTCCTTGTGGACGTGCGCGAAGGCCTTGTTGATGACGACGGCCGCATCGCGGATATCTTAAGAAAGTCCGGAAAACCTGTTATCCTTGTGGTGAACAAGGTGGACAGCTTCAAGAAGTTCGAAGCCGATGTTTACGAGTTCTACAACCTTGGGATCGGCGATCCTTACCCCATTTCTTCATCTTCCATGCTCGGACTCGGAGATATGCTTGATGAGGTTGTTAAATACTTTGACAGAAAATCCGAATCCGAAGAAGAGGACGAGCGCCCGAGAGTTGCGATCGTAGGAAAGCCGAATGTCGGGAAGTCCTCGCTTATCAACCGCATTACCGGAGAAAACAGAGTCATTGTCTCTGACGTTGCCGGCACTACAAGGGATGCCATCGATACCGTTGTGAAATTCAACGATAAGGAGTACATCTTTGTAGATACAGCGGGCCTTCGCCGCAAAGCCCGTGTAAACGATGAGCTTGAGCATTTCACAAATGTCAGGACAGTAGCCGCTGTGGAAAAGTCCGACGTTGTAATGCTTGTTATAGACGCCGTTGAAGGCGTTACGGAGCAGGACGCAAAGATCATAGGTCTCGCCCACGACAGGGGCAAAGGCATCATCATAGCAGTCAACAAGTGGGATGCTGTGGAAAAGGACGATAAGACCATCTACAGGTACACGGAAAAGATCCGCGAAGTCCTTTCCTTTACGCCTTATGCGGAGATCATCTTTATTTCCGCACTTACGGGCCAGCGCGTGAACAAGATCTTTGAATCTCTGGATGTTGTCATCCAGAACCAGAACTTAAGGATCAAGACAGGTATCCTTAACGAGATCCTTATGGAAGCCATGGCGCTCCAGCAGCCGCCTTCAGACAAGGGCAAACGCCTCAGGATCTACTACATTACGCAGGTTTCCGTTAAACCGCCTACATTTGTTATTTTTGTTAACGATAAAGAGCTGATGCACTTCTCCTACACAAGGTATATAGAAAACAAGATCCGCGAGGCTTTCAGCTTCTCCGGAACCGCACTTCACTTTATCATCAGGGAACGCTCTGAAAAAGAAACAAAATAATCTTGAAACTGGTGAATCACTATGATCATACTTAAAATCTTATGCTGCCTGGCTCTCGGGTATGCCTTTGGCAATATCTCCACAGCCTACATAATAGGGCGGATAAACCATATCGATATAAGAAATTACGGGTCGGGAAACGCAGGCACCACCAATACTTTAAGGACTCTCGGAAAGAAGGCCGGAGCCTTTACCTTCCTTGGGGACGTGTTAAAGGCAGTGATCCCTGTCCTTCTTGTAAGACACCTGATCTTCCCGGGAGACGTGGACAGTACAGAGCTTCTCTGCGTATACACAGGACTTGGCGTGATACTCGGCCACAACTTCCCTTTCTGGCTCAAATTTAAGGGCGGAAAGGGCATAGCCGCTACTTTTGGTATCTTTCTTGCCCTTCACTGGCCTACGGCTGTTGTCTGCCTTGTTGTTTTTGCCATTATCGTAATCACAACAAAATATGTGTCGCTCGGTTCGATCGTCGCAAGTATCATCGCGGATATCTGGATGATAATCTATTTCTTTGTAGCATATCCGAAGTCAGCGTATCACATAGGAGTCCTGCTCATAATCTACCTTGTTCTTGCCCTTTGGCGTCATAAGGCCAATATCGTCCGCCTCATAAACGGGACAGAGAATAAGATAGGGCATAAAAAGACTTCTACAGTTCAGGATGAAAATGCGGTTTTTTCCGACGTCAAGCTCGGTGAAAAGAGGAAAGTGACAGTCCTTGGTGCGGGTACCTGGGGAATAGCCCTTACGATCCAGCTTGCATCAAACGGGCACAAAGTAACGCTTTGGAGCGCTCTCGACAAAGAGATCGATGCGCTTGAAAACGACAGGAGCAACATAAAAGGGCTTCCGGGAGCTGT
>JAGDCQ010000167.1 GCA_017958465.1 Lachnospiraceae bacterium | reverse complement strand
CGCTGCTTGTAGCACTCGGCCCGCAGCATATTGTTGACAGAGAAGCAGGGGCCTACCTCCCGGAGCAGTTCCACGTAGTTCAGATTCAGCAGCCAGTCGGCGTTGTTGACCATCCGGGCCTTGCCCTCGCCGAACTCGATAAAACGGGACATCTGTTTTTTGAAGCACTCCGCGTTATGGTCGATGTCCTCCTTGGTCAGCATCTTTCGCATGTCGGAACGGCCGGAGGGATCACCGATCATGGTGGTGCCGCCGCCGATAAGCGCGATAGGCTTGTTTCCGGCCATCTGGAGCCTCTTCATAAGAGTAAGCGCCATAAAGTGGCCTGCTGTGAGGGAATCTGCGGTGCAGTCGAAGCCTATATAGAAGGTTGCCTTACCGCCGTTGATCAATTCTCTGATTTGTTTTTCGTCAGTTACCTGCGCAATCAGACCGCGGGCAACCAGTTCTTCATAAATACCCATTCTATTGTGTACCTTTCTAAAGTATCTTTAACATTGTACTATCGAAACCTTAATAATTCAAGGAAAAGTTTATCTTCTGAGGTTTCTCATAAGCTCTGCGGTGTTAAGACGCTGCTGTGGCTGAGCTGCGGGGCCGTTTTTCCTGTCGTTGTCGCGCTTATCCTTGTCATCAGGCTTATCCTTGGAGTCTGCGCGTTTTGCGGCCTTTGCAGCCTTCTTTTCCAGTGCTTTTGCCTCTTGTGCGGCCCGCTTTTCAGCCTTCTTTAAGTCTTTCTCGCTAAGCTCTTCCGGAGCAGGCACGGGCTTAGGTTTCCTTGCAAAAAATGCGGCAGGATCAAACCTGAAGCGCCTTACTGCGATATCTATCATAAACATCACGACTGCTGCAATGAGCAGGGCCGTGGAAAGATCACGCTGCTTTTTCACAAGATCCAAGTCCTCGTTGAAAACCTCTGCGGCCGTAAGGATGCTGTTGCCGCCCGTCATCTTAAGAAACTCGGGTAAGGCGGCGGAAATATCGTTGAAACGGTATTCGAGGGAATACTGCATTATCGCTGCGGTGTTGATGCTTGCGGTGATCTCGTCGTTATCGTACTGCTTTACGTTTATGCTGTACACGCCGCGCTCGCTCATCTCGAACTGGGTCCGGTAGGTACCGGGGGTGACAGGGTCGAGGGTGAGCTCCTTTGCGTTGCCAAGGTCGTCTATGACGGTGGCTACCACACGGCTGCCGGAGGAGAAGTTTTCAGTCACGAAGCTGACTTTCGCAACAGACCCTTCCTGGCTTACTTCGGTGTAGGCACCTTCCGTCAGGTCTCTTGTGGTAACGAACTCAAACAGGTTGTGCCACAGGTCCCGGTAGTTGTCCCAGCCGGCATAGTTTGCTGTCCAGTTGTTCGTAACGTCCGTTGTCCAGGCAACGGTCTTTCCAAGGCCGTACTGCCAGGTGCTGAGGATCGGTTCCGAGGAGTCGGAAACGAAAAGCTGGGTGGCGCGGGGCTTTGCGGAAGTCGCAATATAGCCCAGCATCTCGGGAAGCCCGTCCCTGCAGACATCATTAATGAGCTTGTCCGAGGAGTAAAGCGGGGTAAAGGTGCGGTTTACTATATAGGAATTGACCGAAAGGAATACCTCCTGTGCGAAGATACGGGGAAGGTCTGAGTTTGCGTCGGTGTGATAGTACCTTCCGCCGCATTCCTCGGCCAGGGCGGAAAGCAGGGTGTCGTTGCTCGCGTCACCGATCGAAACGGTGGAAATAGAGATGGATTCGCTGTTCACCTGCTCTATAAGCCGCAGGTAGTTGTTGAATTCATATCCGTCCTGTCCGTCTGTAAGCAGAAGAATGTGCTTTACAGGTGCCTGGCACTTCCGGATCTCTTTGGCTGCGGCTTCAAGAGCGGGATAGATGCTTGTTCCGCCAGCGATCTCGATAGTTCCTATCTGGTTTGCGATGCCTACGGGATCGTCCGCTTTTCGCAGCGGAACTACCTTTTCATAGCTGTCGTCAAAGGCGATGACGCCTACGTAGTCCGTGGGGCGCAGGTTGTCAAGAGCCGCGATTGCGGCCTCTTTTGCAAGGTCAAGGCTTGTAACGGTGCCGAATCCGTCGCTCATACTGCCGGAGTGGTCTATTACCATGAGCATGGCGATGGTAGGGATCTCGTTCTCGCCGGTGGGCTCCATGCTGACGGGGAGGACCTTTTCGATATCGGTGCCGGTGTAACCGCCTAAGGCATAGCTGTTCTTGCCGCCTGTGCAGATAAAGCCGCCGCCGAAATCCCGTACGTAGCTCTCAAGGTTCTCTACAAAGCCTGTGCGCAGGTCTTTTGCGTAAACGTCCACAAAAACTATGGATGAGAACTCGTTCATCTCGGAGAGAGAGTCGGGAGCGGTGACAGGCTGGCGGACCTCGTAGGGAAGGTTCAGGCTGTCAAGTATCTTGACAAATTCCTTGGACTGGCCGGCTTTGCCCTCGAGGATGAGGACCGGCTTTGCGATGGAAATGGTGGTATAAGCAAGGTACTCGTTGTTTACGGAGACCGTATCCTTTTCGGCCTCGAGAAGGACTTTGTAGGTTTTAAGGCCTTCTTCGGTCCAGGTGTCCGTAAAAGCAAAGGTGTTCACCCCGGGGGTGAGGGCCACTTCACGGCGTCCCTTCAGGGTTCGCCCGGAGTACAGGTTTATGGTGGCGTTTGTCACAACGTTGCTCTCTATATCCACAGTGATGACGAAACTCTCGCCCACGCCTGCGTCCGACGGAACCTTGAGGTTGCTTACGTATACCTCCTGGTCGTCGGTGGAATCGAAGGTCTTTACCTCTACAAGGCACTTCTTTGCCACAACAGAAGCCGCGGTGTTTTTCAGGGTTCCTGCGTTTTCCGCACCGTCGGTGAGAAGGACGATCCTGCCGGCGTACCCTTCGGGGATCATGGAAAGTCCCGTCAGCACAGCGTTTTCAATATTTGTGGCAGTTTTTGTGATAGTGGACTGAAACTCCGAGAAAGCGGGAGTCTGGGAGAGGAACTGCTCCACAGCCGAACCGTCGCCGAAGGCCACAACTGCGACACTGTCGTATTTGTGCTTGCTCTTTATGGACTCGTTAACAAAGCTTATCATCTCGGAGCGGGAATTTTTCACGGAATCCGAGACATCCAGCAGAAAAACGGTCGCGGTATACTTGTCCTTCAGCTTGATATTTATCCCGGAAAGCGCAAGGATAAGGAGCAGCGCAACGATGCTCCTGACAACGATATATGTGATTTTTCTGCTCCCGGACCTGGTCTTAAGAAACCTGAAGGAAAAGGCGAGAAGAACGCCGAAAACAGGTATCAGGAGAAGAGCCAGGGGCCTAGCGATATCAATGCTCATATTTACTCCCCGCCGGAAAAAACTTCCGGCGATTGAATTTACAACAGTTACAGCAGCTTACATCCCGCGAAGGAAGACGATCCATTCTGCCACAAGAAGCCCGAGGATGATCAGGATGATGATGGTCCTTAAGCTCATGGTACCGGTGGCTTTTGCGTCAACGCTTATGACGTTGTGGCCGGTCTCGGACTGGGAACGGATGGCGGTACTTTCGCTCTTTGGGAAGTTAACGGCAAAGTACTCCTTCTCCGGCTTGTTCTCGCGAACGCGGGCAAGAGAGTAAACACCAAGCTCGCCTGTATCGGAAAAGTTGGCTGAAAGCGAGGACAGAGCGTCGCTCCTTCCCGAAGGGTAGGTGATGGTCACATTCTCCTGCCCCGAGTTTATGTGAATGGAGTTGCCTGCATTTACAACGGTGGTCTGGAGCATGCCGGTACCCGCGCAATAGCTCATGATGTTGTACATAAGGATTGGGAACTCCAGCTTCAGCGGGAGGTCCGAGTTGTGGAAGTCAAACCCAAGCATACATACGGCCCTTCCGTTTTCGGCGCCGTAAGCACCTATACAGTAGGTCTCGTTTTCGTCCCTTGAAACCAGGAAGGGGTCGGCCCACAGGGGCAGTTTCACGGCGGATGCGCCGGAAACACCGAACTTGTAGTTGTCAAGGTATGCCGTCAGCTTGGATTCTTCGGTGCGGACCACGATTCCGCCCACTTCTTTCTCCTTCGCGCAGATATTCCCGTCGTAGGCGTCGATAAAGATAAGGTTTCCGTAGGGCGGGATCTCGTCCGGCACCATTCCGTCGAAGATGTAAAGATCGTACTTTTTGCCTGCCGTTAAAACCTCAAAGGAGGCGGCGTCGGCAGATTTTGTGACGTTTATGCCGTCTATGAGGGCTATGGCCTTTTCGAGGTAAAGGTTCCTGTTTGTCAGGAGCAGTGCTTCGCAGGCCTTTATATCCGTTATGATGTCGTAGGCCCTGTCGTCCTCGGGAAGGGCGTCGTGAGCGTTGTTCAGCTCCACACAGACGCTGCTGCCCGAAAAGCTTATATTCTCGAAATAAACCACATCGCTGGATTTCGCGGGAATATTAAGGGGTGCGCTCACGGCGATGATCTTCCCGTCCCCGTAGAGGTTTGCCTCCCCCGTCAGGGGCTCGCCGGAATCGTTTGTGATCTTTGCGAGTATAGTGAGGGAACCGTCGGCATTTCTGCCGTGTCCCACGTATTCCACATATTTGTTTTCGCAGTAGTTGTATACGTCAAAAACGGTGCAGGTGGTGCCGCTGAAGCTCCCTGAAAGGGCCGTGTCCGTGTAGCAGATGACCTGGCAGGATTCCCACTGGACTGTCATGGAATGGACCATAGAGGCTCCGGCCTCGCAGGAACCCGTGAAATTTGTGGCTTCAAGGGCCTTTATCTTCCTGATGGCAAGGGATTTGTCCGATGAGTCGGAAAGCAGGAGAGTAGCGTCTTTGTTGCTCTCGATGATGCTTATGGAGGCGTCGGATGGCATGCGCTCTATGAAGCTCACTGCGTCACGGATTGCGATGTCAAGACGGGTTTCATCGCCTTCGTACCGGGTTTTCATGCTGGCGCTGGTGTCCATTACGAGGATCACGTGGTCGCTGGTGGCGTTTTTCGCGCGGATATAGGGGGACATAAGTGCGATGATGAGCGCGATCACCGTCAGTATCTGCATCACCATGAGAAGGCTTTTCTTAAGCTTCTCCCAGGGCGTGTCGGAGTGCATGTTCCGGTAGGTTTCGCGCCACAAAAACAGAGACGGGAACTTGTGGGGTTCCGTCTTCTGTTTGAGAAGATATAGGATTATAATGACCGGTATGAGCGCAAGGAGCGCCAGCGGCCAGTAGTTTAAAAAGCCCATTTCACATTCCGATCCTGGTCAGTATCTTGTAAAAAATCTCGTCGAGAGCCTCGTCGGAGACTACCGTAAGGTGCTTTGCACCGTACTTCCTCGAAAGCCTGTCCATCTCGCTCATAAAGCGTTCGTAGTTTTCGCGGTAGGTCTTCATCAGCGCGCCGGAGGCAGTAACACGAAGCTCGCTCCCGTCCTCGCTGTCGATAAGGCTTAAGGTGCCTTCAAGGGCGGGCTCCGCCTCTTCTCTGGAAAGCACCTGCACAAGCAGTATCTCCTGCTTTGTATAGGCGAGGTATCTGAGGATATCCTCAAGGTTTTCCGTGTAAAAATCCGAAATGATGATGCTCATCCCGGCAGATTTTATCTCGGAGCGCTTTATGGCCTCGAGGGTGTCCGCTTTGCCGTCAAACCGCATGTTCTCCAGCTTTTCGAGAGTCCTCGCAAAGGCATTCCGCCCGGTGACGGACTTGTATTTCACCACGCCTCCCGGTGTGATGGCGTTCAGCACCAGACGGTCCGCGTTTTCAAGCACGCAATAGGAAAGGGCGCCGGCGATCCGCAGAGCGCAGGCAGCCTTGCTCTTTTCTCCGAAATCCATGGAGGCGCTGGTGTCCACGTAGACCCTGAACACGCCTTCTTTTTCCTCGTTGAACAGCTTCACAAAGAGCCTGTCGAAGCGCCCGTAGGCGTTCCAGTCTATGCGGCGGATGTCGTCCCCCAGCATATACTCGCGGAAATCCGAAAACTCGACGGAACTTCCCTTTGCGCGGGACTTTCGCGCACCGCTCTGCCCTGCGGCCGCGCGGTTCATGCGGGCCTTAGTGCGGAGGATATTCAGTTTTTTATAAAAGTTCTCGTCAAATATCTTTTCTTCGGTCATCAGGGAGTGATCTCTTTCAGAAGCATATCTATGATCTTGTCTGTGCCTACGTTGTCGGCGATAGCCTCAAAACTGGTGGCGAGCCTGTGGCGAAGCGCAGGGACGGCAACAGCCTTAACATCCTCGAAGGCAACGTTTGCACGGCCTTCCAGCAAAGCCCTGGCCTTAGAGGTCTTAAAGATGGCCTGGGCCGCACGGGGGCTGGCCCCGCAGGAAACGTATTTCTTAATGAAATCCGGCGATGTCTCAAGCTCCGGGTGGGTGGCTGTCACAAGCCTTAAGGCGTAGTCTTCTACGGCTTCTGCCATGGGCATATCCCGGATGATCTCCCGGATACGGATTATATCATCTCCGTTCATAACAGGATGAAGCTCGTTTTTATGGCCGGTAACGGTGATGTGCATTATCTGTTTCAGCTCGTCGATGGTGGGGAAATCCACCTGTATCTTGAAGAGGAAACGGTCGAGCTGTGCCTCGGGGAGGGGGTAGGTGCCTTCGTTCTCGATGGGGTTCTGGGTTGCAAGGACCATATAAGGCTTTGGAAGCTCATAGGTCTTTTTCCCGACTGTAACCGTCTTTTCCTGCATTGCCTCAAGGAGGGATGACTGGGTTTTCGGGGTGGCACGGTTGATCTCGTCCGCGAGCACTATGTTTGCAAAAACGGGGCCCTGCTCAAATTTGAACACGTTCTGCCCCTCTTCCTTAACGATGAGGTTTGTACCGGTAACGTCAGCCGGCATAAGGTCCGGAGTAAACTGGATACGAGAGAAGCTTATGTCAAACACCTTTGTGATGGTCTTTACCAGCTCTGTCTTTCCAAGGCCGGGAACACCCTCAAGAAGCACGTTGCCGTCGGTGAAAAGTGCGAGCAGCACCTGGCGGATAACGCTTTTCTGACCGATGATGGCCTTTCCGATCTCTGCCTCGCAGGCATTAACGGAATTGATGATGTTCTGCAATTCGTTTTCGTCTTGTAACATGGGAGTTTCTCCTGTTATTTATTGATTTCGGTAAAGTAATCCTTGATGAGTTCCTGCATGGAAGGCGGAACATCCGTATCGTTCAGGTCCTCGTAGGCTTTCCTTGTGTAATCGCCTATAACGGTGCCGTAATCCACGTAGTTGCCTTCCCAGGTGAAGGATTGTCCTGTCTGGGTCTGGCTTTCCTCGCCTTCACCGTTCTTTCCGTGGAGGGTCTCGTCGGATTTCTGGTTGGGGACAAATACTCTTTCACCCTTGCCGGAAGGGTCTTTCTCATTTCCCTTGTCGCTGCCCTGGTTCCAGCCCGGACCCTGCTGACCCTGGCCCTGCTGACCCTGGCCTTGCTGACCCTGGCCTTGTTGACCTTGGCCCTGCTGTCCCTGCTGGCCCTGGGAAGGGTCGCCTGTGGGCGAAGGAGCTCCGGAGGGATCTGCGGGATCACCTGTGGGAGCGGGGGTGCCGGAGGGCTCTACAGTACCGGAAGGTACAGGGTTTCCTGAGGAACTGCTTGTGCCGTTATTGGGCTTTATGCCTGCGTTCTCAAGGTCCTGCTCTGCGTTTTGGACGCCGTTCTGGGCGGCTTCACGCAGGTTTTGAAGGGCTTCCTCGGACAGCTGTCCGTCCTTAAGCTCTCGTTCGGCCTGCTCCGCAGCGTTTTTAAGTTCCATATTGCCGGCGTTTTCAGCCTGCTGTTTTATGGCTTCAAGAGAAGCCTGTTTTTCACTGTCTGTCTGCTTTTCCAGCAGGGAAACGTTTTTCTGCGCTTCTCCTGCATTTGCATGGTTTTCTTCAAGGTCTTTCTTAAGCTTCTGGTCGGCTTTTGCAGCAAAACGCTCCTCGGCACGGGTAAGATCTTCCTCGGTGAGGGCATCCTTAAGCTCTTTCTTTGCCTGCTCCAAAAGCTCGTCAAGCTCCTTCATCTGCTCTTCGGTAAGGTGGTAGGTGTCTTTAAGCTCTTTGACCTTTTCTTCAAGCTTGTCCTTCACCTTTTCCGCTTCAACCTTTACACCGTGCTGGGTCTGTGCCTTTGCGCGGGCAGAGGAAGGGATCAGCATAGTAGTGACCACTGCAAGGACAAGGGCCAGCAATACGGCGATCTTTTTCATCCCGGGGCGGAAAGGGAAGTTCTGCTTAATATCGTACCGGGATATGGTCCTTAGCGCATCGGCGCGCTGGATCCTTGAAAAGGTGTCGTCTTTGCCCCTGTTTTCATAGGCGGTGGTAACACGCTCTTTAAGGCCCGTAAGGTCGGCTTTTAAGGCTGCCTCCCTGCGCCCGAAGCGCTTGAGGAAAAACAGCACTACTGCTGCGATCGCGCATGGGATGATAAGATATGCCCCGTACTTTTCGGCGTTGTAAACCGGCACGAACAGCGAAAAGACATTCACTGCCGTCCAGCCCGCAAAACCGCCGATAAGTCCGTAGATCAGCATATCTGCGAAGAGGTTGAGATTGAGGCGCTTTTTAACTCTGTCGATAAACTCAAGCAGCCTGTTTGTTTCGTTTTCTCTTTCTTGCATACTTATCAGCCTTCTTTCTTAAGGGGTCGATAACAACCGATGCTCTTTCGAGCGCGCCCCAGGCGATCAGCATCTGAACTACGATACTGATCGGTGTCCAAAGAGTAAGTAGGATGTTGTTGCTCGAGAAGTGTGTAACATCCGAGAGTATACCGGCCATTGTCGCATCTGAACCGAAAATGAAACTGTCAAAATTGAAAAGGCCGGCCATGCAGTCATATATGGTGCAAAGCGGGTTGACGTACAGTATAAACCCGAGGAAGTCGATCTTCAGGTCGGGGTCGACGCCTGTGTTGTCAAGGACTATAGAGTTGATGACTTCTATTATCCCTCCTGCCGTAAGGAGCATGGAGATGGTACCGAACATGAGCACCAGCAGGATGACATAGGTAAGGACCGTGGCAACTATGGTCTTTTTCATCTTTGCGGAGAAGAACAGACCGATAGCCGAAATGTACATCGTGAGCAAAAGGAGGGTGAGAAGCACTCCAAATGCCTGGAAAAACGTAACACCGCCGTACATAAATACGAGGGCGAATACGGGGAAGCCGGAGATGATCAGGAGGATGACCTGGGCAAGGGATGCCCAGTATTTGCCCCAGATTATCTGGCGTGTGGTAAGGGAGGTGGTGAGCAGCACATCAAAGGTCTGCTTTTCCCTTTCCATGGTTATGGCGCCTGAGGTTACGGCAGGCACCGTAAGTAGGATGAATCCGAACTCCATGAAGCCCAGCACTATGAAAAACACGGTGAATACTGTGTTGTCCAGCGGTGAATAGCTGGCGGCGCTGAAGGAAACCGAAAGCAGTATTATTATAGCTATCAGCGACAGAAACAGGTTCAGCAGGAATACGGAAACGGAAAGCTGGGAGCGTTTTGTTTTCTGACGGAGGTCCTTAAACAATACAGCATTCAGCTTGAAATCTTTTATTGCCGGAAGTTTCATCTTGCCACCTCCTGTCCTGCGGGTGCCTGCGGAGCAGCCTGCATAGGAGCATGCATGGGAGCGGGCTGCATCGGAGCGGGCTGGGGAGCCGCCTGCATCGGAGCCTGCATCGGAGGCGCTGCCTGTACGGGTCCGGGTGCCGGACCGTTCTGGGGCTGTCCGCCGTTCATAAGCTGCAGGAATACGTTTTCGAGTGTACCTTCCATCCTGCCGTAGGAAACAACGGGAATCCCCTTGTTTACAAGGATCTTAAGGAGCTCAACTTCATCGTCAATGCCGCCGAGGTAGTCGACTTCTATCCTGCCTTCCGCCATCGGACGGACATATTTTGTTGCGGGAAGCTCGCGGAGCGCCTGTACAGCGGGCTCGGAGTCGCCCCTCACAACTATGACTATAGGCATGCTTGAGAAGTTGGCAGCCTGCTGGATATCGCGCAGGGTGCCGGTCATCTTCATGACACCGCGGTCGATAATGCCAAAGGATGAGCACATTTCCGCAAGTTCCGGAAGGATGTGTGAGCTTATTACGATGGTCTTTCCCATGGAGGAAAGGCTCTTTAGTATCTCCTTGAGCTCGTAGCGCGCCTTGGGATCAAGGCCGGAGGCGGGTTCGTCCAGGACGAGGAGGTCCGGGTTGTGGACCAGGGCCCTTGCCAGGCAGAGGCGCTGTTTCATACCGCGGGAAAGTCCGTCTACTTCGTGGTTGCGCTTGTCCGAAAGGTTTACAAGTGCAAGGAGGTCCTCCGAAAGCTTGTCTGCTTCTTTGCCGTAGATGCCGTAGGCGTTTGCAAAGAAGTTCAGGTATTCGATGGATGTAAGGTTATCGTAGGCGCCGAAGAAATCCGGAACATAGCCTACTTTCTGTTTCAGGAGTTTTGTGTTTTTGCGGACTTCATATCCGTCTATCACTATACGTCCGCTGTCGGCCCTAAGAAGCCCGACGCAGATCTTCATTGTTGTTGTTTTCCCGGCACCGTTTGAACCTACAAAGCCGAAGAGCTCTCCCTTGTTGATGTGGAGATTCACGTTGTTCAAGGCCCTGAAGGTGCCGTAATATTTACTTAAGTTTTCTATATGCAGCATTTCTTTATCCTTTCAAAGCCTAATCAATAAAAACATACGACGAGGGATCAGTCCCAAACCGCTGGAAAACAACAGAGTGGGAGAACTCCTTGTACTTCTTGTTTGTCTGGAGCTGTACCTGGGGCTCCTTTGCGGGGAAACCAAGGACTATGTATCCGACGTTGTTATAGCGCGAGCTAAGCTCTTCGAAAAGGAAGAGGCGGAGCATTGTCCTCTTGTAGCCTTCCTGATCGGCACCAAAAAGGACTCTGAGGAGAGGAGCGGTCTCGCCCTCGCGGAGGTACTCCTGAGGGGTTATATCGGAAGCGGTCCGATGGTAATAGCGATGGTTTATGCCCGGCGTGTTACTGTCAAGTGTTGCGGAGGCGCCGTTTGCAAGGTCCCCAAGGTAATAGATCATAGCAGGGGCGATAACGATCACCCTTTCAAGATCGTATCCTGTGTTGTTTGTAACGTTCAACAAAGGGGTAAGGTCCGTCACATCGCCTTCCGTGGTGAAGCTCCCCTGCTTTTCGGCATCGGTGAACTTCCCGGAGAAATACTCGGTCTGCAGCGCATATTTGTTGTTTATCAGGTAGGTACTGTCCTCTGCGTGGATGTTGATACCAATGTGATAATCGTCAAGGGACGGATTAACGGAAGGGTTAGGATAGAAATAACCGCTTTCCTTGGACTCCCGCTTAAAGTTGTATTTGTTGAGGATCGTCAGCGAGTATCTTTTTCCGGAAGGTGTGAGGAATCCGGAAACCAGGGTCCTTTCCTCGGCCTGGCCGGTAAGCTCTATCAGCTGTGCAGACCTGAGCTCCGGTGAGGATATCTTTGTTGTGAAACTCAGGAAAAAGATAAGGATACCGAAAACAAGGGCAAGCGCGGTCTGTGAAACCCAGAACCACACGTTTTTACGCTTTTTCTTGAGGATCGCAAAGGAAACAAGGGTGATCACAAGGTAAGCGATGAGTATCAGGACATACAGCAGCACAGGGGCTGTTCCGGCAGAAGCGAGGGGTTCAAAGAACCGTCCGAAAGAGCTGCTGCTCCAGTAATTGCCGTTTTTGTCGTAGTTGTTTATCAGCGAGACCAGCATGGTCCCAAAGGCATCTTTTAGCAGCATCCTTGTAACTGTGCGGTTGTTCTGGTAGGATGCGAAAGGATTCTGGGTGAAATCCATGCTTGCGATACCGATGGAGCCGGAACCGTAATTATATACCCGGAAAAGGTCGTAGGCGTCGTTGTCGTAATGCCCATAGATATCGCCCTCGACGGTGTAACACCTCATATCAATGTCGATCGAAGTGATCTCGGCGTTCACGTAATCCTGATCGGTGACGGTAGTCCCGTGGGACGACTGGTTCGAGTACACGAACGCAGCATCACTGCAGAAGGGCTCCAGCAGTGAGCTGAACAGGATATCCTTGAATTTCATTTCAAAGTAGGGATCCTGCGACTGCTTGAAGTCTTCGGGGTCAAAGCCGTAATTGTAGCCGAACTGATTCCATAAGTATTCGCTTGACTGCATGTAAAGGTATTCAAAAACAAGCTCGCCGTCCAAAGGCCCGGCCACTTCCCGGGCTTCTACTTTTTCATGGGCGGTCTCTGCTGCGTCGGAGCAGAGCTGGAGAACCGTCGCGTATACAGAGGCTCCGTAAGAAGAAAGCTCGTCGTAGCGGTAGTCGTAACCGTATCCTGAGCCGCTGATAGGAGATATGGACAGGTTTTCTGCGGCTGCAAAAGGGATACCGTAGGTTGTCTTGTAGGTCTTAAAGGAAACTGTCTCAGGCCTTAAGGCGCGGAATGCGGAAAGGTTTTTCAACCCCGAAAGGGTCTTGGAGACCGTGCTCCCGGTGCCGAGGATAACAGCACCACCTTCGTTTATCCACAGGTTCAGGGCTGAAAGCTGTGTATCCGACAGCTTATCTGTGCTGTAGTTGGATATAAGGACGAAATCCAGCATATTGAAGCTCTTTGCGTCCTGGGGGAAGTTGTCCTCGGTAAGCTCGTAGATCCTCGTCTTGATGGTGACCCCGTTGTTGCTGTAAAGTTCGATGCCGGAAAGGTAGGACAATGCGGAAAAATCGTCACTGAGCACGCCTATGTTGATCTCATCGATAGAGCGGATGAGCTTTATTGAAAGCGACTGCGTCTGGACGGGCTTTCCCTTATGATTGCAGATGCGGATGTTTGCGGATGTCAGGTAATTGTTCACGGGGACCGTTAACGTCACCGTTTTTGTGGCACCTGCGGCAAGTGCAAGGTCCTTCTCATACATGTCGTTTCCGTCGTTAGTCGGGACGATGATCTGCACTGTTCCTTCAAAATCCCCGCCCTTGTTGGTGATCTTTATGTTGAAAGGTATATTGCAGTAGAGCCTGGCCTGGTTGTTAAAGCCATAGGTGATATTGATCTCAAAACGCGGGTCTGCCGCGTTTGCTTTGGTGACTGTCCCAAATGAGGGAAGGACAAGGCAAAGCACCATGATGAGCGCCAGGGCAGCGCCGGTTATGCGGGATATGATATTCCGCGGGTTATCTCCCTTTTTCATTGTTTCCTCCAAAGGTCTGTTCCATCCCGTTTTCTCTTCCGTATATAATACGACAGAAGAGGGCGAAATGTTGCAGCCATATCATTCTTTAGTAAAAATAAGAGTCCTGAAGTGTGCCGGATCGTTGTAATTCTTGGAAATACCGTCGTCCGTGTAATACCTGTAAGCAACCTCTTTTGCGCCGTGGGGGTAAGCGAGGAGCTCGGTGGTGTTAAGATCGAGCTCTGCCGTGTTGTTCGCGGGCTTAAGAAGCGGTATGAGCTTTCCGGGCCGCACAAAGAAGGGGATCTCGTCAAGGGCTACATCGATATAGTGATGGCCCGCAGGCAGCGACTGCTTCAAATAAGGCGTGCCATCCTCGAGGTATTCTACAAAGCGTTCTGTTTCAGCTGTTTCGTGGGATATGAACTTCACAAAGAGCATATCCTCCGGCAGGTAGACATAGCGTCCCTTTGCGTTCTGTTCACAGACAGGTGTCAGCATAAGGCTTTCGCCGAACATGAGCTGGTCTTCTACGCCCGCGGCAAAGCCGTCCTCCGGGTAGTCAAAGGCAAGCGGCCTAAAGAGGCATTCGTCATTAAGAGCAGCCTTCATAAATTCGGAGTAGATGTAGCCGAGGAGCCTGTAGCGCAGCTGGAGGGTCCTCCTGAAGGCGTCGATGTTGCCGAAGCGGTAGGGCTCCTGGGCAAGAGTCCCGAGCGCGCTGTGGTCGCGCATGAGCGGTGTGAAAACGCCAAATGCGAGCCATCGGAGAAGCAGATCGCGGGAACTTGAATCACCGAAGCCGCCAATGTCCGCACCTGTGTACAAAAAGCCGCACATATT
>JAGDCQ010000166.1 GCA_017958465.1 Lachnospiraceae bacterium | reverse complement strand
GCTTTTGCTGCCTCTTCATCACTTAATTCCGGAGTTTCGGGTCTGATTTTCGAGAGAGTTACTGTTGGCGTAGGTGTATATTCCAAAACAGCCTCAGTCGGCGACGGAGACGGAGAAGGCGGGACCTCCGTAGGTGTGACCGCCTTCTCGTTGTTGGCCGCGCAAGATACTGATAACATCATTACAAACAAGATACATATAGTTCCGAATTCTGTTTTCATCGCTCTCCTGTCGGTGTTCACAAACCATTAGTGCAATATGTTATCTTTTTTCTTTGATATGCACATTTCTATTTTTCTTTGATATGCACCATTTTTGCCTTGAAATCGCCCATAGCATATGGAGTGTCAAATACAAGTCCGCCGTATAGGAGCTCTTCGCCGGTGTAGGTGCGCTCTTCGCCCTCAACAGTGTAGGTCTTTTCGGGATCAAGGCCTTTGAGCCTTACTCTCACCGGTTTTTCGCACATGCGGTTGATGACCCTCACATACGTAACAAGGGCTTCCGTCTTGTCCTTGGTTACAGACATATACGCATCCCACCTGTTGTTCTCGGAATACTGGGCAAGCCTGTAGTAATCGCCGTCGCGCACAATATGGTTGACCTCATGGTATCTCTTTACCTGACCTGCGATCTGTGCTCTGTCAGACTCGGGTATCCTTGTAACATCAAGCTCGTATCCGAAGGTTCCGGACATTGCAACTATGCCTCTTGTCTCAAAAGGCGTTGTGCGGCCCGTTCCGTGGTTAGGGCAGTCCGAAACGTGCGCACCGATGGAAGACAGCGGGTACAAAAGCCCAAGCCCCTGCTGTATGCTCAGTCTCTCGATCGCATCCGTATCGTCTGATCCCCAGATCTGAGGGCTGTAATACAGCATGCCCGGATCGAACCGTGCGCCGCCGCTGGAGCAGTTCTCAAGCAACAGATCCGGGAAATCCGAAAGCAGTCTCTCCTGCATCCTGTAAACAGCAAGCATATAACGGTGATGGAACTCGCCCATGCGCTCGGGAGCGAGCTTTGCGCTTCCGATATCGCAGAGCTGGCGGTTCATATCCCATTTAACATACTCTATATTTGCGCTCTTCAAAACGTCATAGACCATCTTATATACCGCATCCGCAACGTCTTCGCGTGTAAGATCCAGCACATACTGGCTGCGCGAGCAGGCCGGAACACGGTCCGGAAGTGCGATAGCCCAGTCGGGGTGCTGCTCGTAAAGCTTTGAAACAGGGCAGATCATCTCCGGTTCAAACCAGATGCCGAACTTAAGACCAAGAGCGTTTACTCTGTCAACAAGCGGTTTTAAGCCGCCGGGGAGCTTGTCCTCGTTAACGAACCAGTCTCCGAGTCCGCCGGAATCGTCGTTTCGAAGGCCAAACCAGCCGTCGTCCATAACAAGCATCTCGATTCCGCTCTTTGCTGCTTCTTCGGCGATCGAAACAAGCTTTTCGGTATTGAAATCGAAATATGTGGCCTCCCAGTTGTTTATCAGAATGGGGCGTTTTTTGTGCACGTATTTGCTGCGGATAAGGTGCTCCCTGTAGAAATCGTGAAGGCTCCTGGACATCCCGCCAAGGCCCTCTTCACTGTGTACCAGCACTGCTTCAGGGGTCTGGAACTCTTCTCCCGGTTCCAGCAGCCAGTTGAAGTTGTAAGGGCTTATCCCCATTACCATACGTACCTTTTCATAATGTGTCATGGTCACATTTGCAAGGAAGTTGCCGGAATAAATAAAGTGCATTCCGAAAACCTCGCCTTTATCGTAATCGGCGTTGTGCTGCAGAAGGGCTATGAAAGGCTGGTATGTAACTCCCGACTTTCCGTTTACGGACTCCACCCCGTGAATCCCGTATGTGAGCGGGCATCTGCTGATCTGTGCCTCTTTCGACCAGTCCCCGTAGAGTGTCAGGACATCATAGTCGTCATTATCAAAGTCCATTGCCGCGCTCAAAGCCTTTGTAAGATACAAAGACTCTTTTCCGGCATTCCTGATCATGGTGCTGCGGACAATAACATCCGTATCCTCAAAAACAGAATAGTTGAGCGTGATCTCAAGGCCTGTGGGCGCATCCTCGCAAAGAAGCTCAAGGGTAGTCACATTTTCTTCCGTACCAAAGGCGTGCGGGAGCCCCTTCAGAGCTTTTTTGCCTTTATAGATGCTGTGGCTTTTGTAGTTCAGACCCACGGCAAAAGTCCCATTCTTCCTGCGGATGCTTAACGCATCCTCCTTAAAATCCCCAAGGCCCGCCGTAGGGTATTCCTTCGGAAAATTGCTCATGAAACCGAGCCTGTCGCGCTCCATGGGCTTTGTATCCGTAGGATCCTGCCCCATATACATCAGATAGTTGAGCGTGTGGCTGTCAAGTTTGCGG
>JAGDCQ010000022.1 GCA_017958465.1 Lachnospiraceae bacterium | reverse complement strand
GCGAAAAACAGCGTATTTCCATTGCGAGAGCGATCCTTGCGGATCCCCAGATCCTTATCCTTGATGAGGCAACATCCGCTGTTGATACAGAGACAGAGCTTGCGATCCAGAAGTCGATCGAACAGCTTTCAAGGGGCAGGACTGTGCTTTCGATAGCGCACAGGCTCTCGACTTTGCGCAACGCCGCGCATCTGATAGTTGTTGAGGACGGCAAGATCGCGGAAGAAGGAACACATAAAGAACTGATAGAAAAGAAGGGCGTATTCTTCAAGCTTATGCAGCTTCAGACGAAGGCCCTTGCTATGAGAGGTATGGAATAAATTTGAATGCAAAGCATTCAAATTTGAATGTAAAGCATTCAAATACAGCATTTGTGCTGCGTAATCCTCGCACAAATGCTCGAAGTGGAGGAAAAAGAATGAACGACGAAAAGTACGAAGACCTCCTGAATCTGCAGGAGTTTGATGAAGAAGCATTAAAACAGGAGGGCGATGAACTGCTGACACTTAAGTTCATAACCCCCGAAAACGCGAAGTTTTCCCGGACGGAAGGCGGCTTTGTGGCACTTTCCTTTGAGGGAAAGGAGTACAAGCGTATAGGCGTTTACCTTACATTCCCGCTCACGAATCCGGATGAGTACATCTCCATCCGTGAGGCGGACGAAAAGGCGAAAGAGATCGGTGTCATAGCTAAGCTTGACAGCCTGGAAAAAGACCAGGCCGATATGATCCGCGAGCAGATCAAACTGCGCTATTTTATGCCTGTTATCACAAAGGTTCTCGATGTTAAGGATGAGTACGGCTACGCCTACTGGAATGTGCTCACGTCGTTTGGCGCCTGCCGTTTTACAACAGGTATGGGCGGCGATTCCGTAGTTGCGCTTTCGGATGCCCGCATCCTTATCACCGATATTGACGGAAACCGCTACGAGATCGCGGATTTTAACGCGCTTTCTCCTGCGGAAAAGAAAAAACTCGACATATTCATTTAAGCTTAGGCTTCGGAGGTCAAAGTGAAGCTATATTTTAATCCGGACGCAGAGCAGCTCAAAGCGCTTGCTTTGGAAGAGGGCGAAAAGCTCTACTACTGCGTTCCGACAGATCTGGATTACAACAATAAAGATAAACAGGCCGGTACCGCTTATTCAAAGAAGTCTTACATCGCGGTGAGCAACAAAAGATTCTTTGTCCTCAGCGGCAATGAGACGGTCTATGTAAAGAAACTGACCGATATCGAAAAGATCAAGTGCGAAAGCCAGGTACACAGCGGTATTGTGGCTGTGACCGAAAAAGGCGGCGAGATCAAGTGCGTAGCACGCTTTTCGATGCGGCACATAATCCGCGTTGAATACGTCTGCAGGGGCGCGCAGAACTTTATGGATGCCTACGCGGAGGGGCGCCCGATCACGGACAGGGACATGGTAAAGTCCAGAGAGCCCGAGAAATACTGCGAAAAATGCGGGAGAGCGCTGCCCGGCACCACAAAGTGCCCCTATTGCTCCGATAAAGGCGCAAACTTCAGGAAATTCTTCGATATGGTGCACGATTACATCGGAAGGCTCCTGTTCGTGTCCTTTGTAATGCTCATCGGTTCCGCGATCACGGTTGCGATACCTGCAATCCAGAAGAGTTTCATCAACAATGCGTTAAAGGACGCAAAGGGCACGCTTACAGACCTGTTCATTTTCCTTGGACTTACGCTGGTGCTCACAGCCGTTAACCTGGCGCTGGGCCTTTGGAGGTATTGGAACCTTGCGCAGCTTGGCGCAGAGCTCAGCCTCTCCCTAAGAAAGAAACTCTATGACAAGATCCAGGCCCTCTCTCTGTCGTTCATCGACACAAGAAAGCCCGGTGAGCTGATGAACAGGGTATCCGGCGACACTGCAAGAGTGCGCCAGTTTATGGATGATGTATTCAGCAACATGTTTTCCACCCTGCTTACGATGATCGTTGCCCTTGTGTACATGTTTACCATCAGCGTGAAGATGACGCTTATGACCTTTGCCTTAGCAGGCTCTGTATTCATCATCCTTCGCGTTTTCAGGCACAGGACCCGCGTTATCTTCCATAAGCAGTGGAAGAAGAATGATGAGCTCAGCTCTAGCCTTCAGGACGTTATTTCCGGCATCAGGGTGGTAAAGAGCTTTGGTCAGGAAGAAAGAGAATCCAAGCGCTTTACCGAGAAATCGGGCGCTTACGCAAAGCTTTCGGCAAAGAACGAGTCCTTCTGGGCTACCTTCTTCCCGATCCTTACCTTTATACTCGGCGGCGGCACCTATATTGCCGTGTACTTTGGCGGCCGGGACGTACTTGCGGGAACTACCACAGTCGGCGACCTTTACCAGTACATCACTTACTGCGGCTTCCTTTTCGGACCGCTCAACTGGATGACTCACCTGCCGCGTGCTATAATGAATATGGTCACTTCAGTCAACCGTATCTATGATATCCTTGGCGAAGAGCCTGCCATAGCAAACGTGGAAAAGGCAGCAACCCCGGAGATAAAGGGAAATATCGCATTTGAAAACGTTACTTTCGGCTATAAGTCTTACGAACCGGTGCTGGAAAACGTAAGCTTTGAAGCAAAGCCCGGCGAGATGATAGGCTTCGTCGGAGAGTCCGGGGCCGGAAAATCAACCATCATCAACCTGATAATGCGTCTGTACGACGCTGACAGGGGGCGGATCACGGTAGACGGTGTCGATATAAGGGATATAAACGTGGAATGCCTGCATTCCCAGATAGGCGTTGTCCTGCAGGAGACTTTCCTGTTCTCGGGAACGATCCTCGACAATATCCGCTACGCAAAGCCCGACGCCACCTTTGAAGAGGTGATAAGAGCCGCAAAGGCCGCAAATGCTCACGATTTCATCTGCAAAACGCCGGACGGCTACAACACCTATGTAGGCGAGCACGGCTACAGCCTCTCGGGCGGCGAACGCCAGAGAATATCCATAGCCAGAGCGGTGCTGAACGATCCTAAGCTCCTGATCCTTGACGAAGCAACATCCGCACTGGATACGGAGAGCGAATTCCTGATCCAGCAGGCGCTGTCCCGTCTTATCGAGGGCAGGACCACATTTGCGATCGCGCATAGGCTCTCGACGCTTAGAAACGCAGACAGGCTGATAGTTGTGGACAGGCACGGCATTGCGGAAATGGGAACTCATAACGAACTGCTTGAAAAGAAAGGGATTTACTACGGCCTTGTGGAAGCACAGCTGAAAATGGCAGGAAACGAATAAAAACACGTGGGAGGTATTTTATATGGCAACAACTACAGTTTCAAAAGTACAGGTTTACAGGAACAGCGCGCTTGTTACAAGAAAAGGCACGCTACAGCTTAAGGCAGGCGCAAATACCGTTTATATCAGCGGACTTACCGAAAGTACGGATCTGAACAGCGTGCGTCTGCTTACGGCGACCGGCGTGACGACTGCCGACATCAATTTTGTGAGCGCAGCGTCCGTATCCACAGACGAGAGGCAGGAAACAAAGGAAGTCGAGCAGAAGATAGAAACGGTAAACTTCAAGATCCAGACGATTAAGCAGATGATGGAACTGAGGATGAAGAATGCCAACTTCCAGAATCGTAAGGATGTGTCGGTTGACGATCAGGAAAAGTATATGGCGGAGCTTCCGGGCCATCTGCTGTCTTATCACGACAGGCTCTTTGCTCTTGAAGACGAGAAAAGTAAGCTGGATGAAGCACTTGCAAGGCATCAGGCAGCGGAACGCGAGAATGTTATTAAGGCGGAGCTTATCGCCGAGGCCGAAGGGGAGTATCCTTTCGAGATCAAATATGTGGAGTTCTCGGCTAATTGGTTCCCGCTTTACGAGGTACGCTACAGCTCGGACAAGGAGCCTCTCCGCGTGATAATGAAGGCAAGGGTAAACCAGGCTACAAGAGAGGATTGGATCGATGTTAAGACACTTTTATACACCGGAAATCCTTCTGTATCAAATGAGCTTCCGAAAGTAAGGAGAAAAGAACTGGGGCTTTATGAGGATATGCCAGCACCGCCCAGGTTTGCTTCAGTTCGTGCCAAATCCTGCGCCAATATGCTTGGAGCGGGCGCAGCCATGGATTCCTGCGAGGAAGCAATGGTCCTTGCTCCGGTTATGCCGCAGGCCACGGTTTCAAGTGAAGAGACAATGACAGTTTTTGAACTTCCGGGAACAAAGGATATCCTTTCCGGAAGCGACGGCAATATAGCAGAACTCAGCAATTTTGAGATAAAAGCGGAGTACAGGCTTCTTACGGTACCGGCTGTTAATGACAAGGTATTCTTAAGCGCCGCCGTAAAGACCGAGGACTGGCCTTTCCCTGCGGCAAACGCAAAGATCTATGTTAAGGATGCTTTTGCCGGCGAGGTTTATGTGGATCCCGAAACAGATGAAGATGAGTTTGAGCTATCCTTAGGGGCTGATGAGCGCGTCAACGTATCCAGAAAAGAAAGCCCTGTAAAGATCTCTACCGTCCTTTTGAAGGGTCAGAAGAAGAAAGAGTGCGAATATACCATCAAACTCAGAAACACCTCAGGGGACGACCTTAAAGTGCTTGTAAAGGACAGTGTTCCCGTTTCAACTGATAAGTCGATCACTGTTGATATCCGGGAGCTTTCAAAGGGCGAAAAAGATGATGAGACCGGTGTTGTTAAATGGAACATTACAGCCAAGCCGGGTGAAACGGCGGAACTTAAGGTCGCATACAGCATTCAATGGCCAAAAGGCAAGAAGATCACTGAAAACACAAGATATTAAAACCAAACCCCCGGGCACGACCGCCCGGGGGTTTTATCACAGGTTTTAGTTGATTTTACTGCGGTATAGCGGTTTCATCTATTTTCTCCAATATGATAGTTTTACCTTCCAAACCGTGTGTTTGATCGAAGGTGAACGTGAGATACAGTTGCCCGTCCTT
>JAGDCQ010000165.1 GCA_017958465.1 Lachnospiraceae bacterium | reverse complement strand
CGGAAGCTTGATGCCGTTGGCTTTAAGCTGTTCCGTACGGAAAGTCATCGCATGTGTCATAAGGATCTGGTCTACCTTGAAATGCTTTGTCTCATTCCAGGTAAAAATGCAGTTCTCCGGCAGGGCGTTTGAGAAATCGATCGAACGGTCGCCCTTTCCGTCCTCATGCACATAATAATAGTTTGTGATAACGGCATCCGCACCGCCAAGTTTCTCAACTTCCTCAAGGATATCAAGGAACTTCGGGAAGTCCTCGCTCAAAACGTCATCACTGTCCACAGCTTTAAAGAAAGTGCCTGTAGCCGCGTTGATCCCTGCATTTATGGCTGCGCCGTGCCCGCCGTTTTCCTGATGCACGACCTTGACTATCGAAGGAAACTCTGCAGCGAAATCGTCTGCTATCGCTCCTGTCCTGTCTGTCGACCCGTCATCCACGATGATGACTTCCACTCTTTCGCCGCCGGTGAGCAGCGATCTTACGCATTTTTCAAGATAATCCTGTGAATTATAGCTCGGAATAGCTATTGATAATAATTTCATCCTTTTCTCCTATGTTTTGCCGGGCTTTTGCCAATAACAAACAACCTCAATAATACGACAGGGGGAACAGACCCTCCTGCTAGAAAGCCCTTTCCACCCGATAACATTTTGATTATAACATAAAAGCGGCCCTTTGGAAAGAGCCGCTTATCCTTCACAGACAACAATCTGTCCCTGAGCCCCGAATATCAGCCGCTCACTATGGAATAGTAAGCCTTTGAAGTGCTCTTGTAAACTATTACGTAGAACAGCGAAAACAGTACGAAACTTGCAAGCGTTGTGATCGTAAAAAGCTCCAGATTGTACAATTCCATTGCCGCCAGTATTACGCGGATTATCGGGAAAGCAAAGCAAAGATGGAGTCCCGCAAAAGCGATGGGCATAAAGAATACCGTGAGAAGCTGGCTGTTTATCGTCTTCTTTATCTCTCTCTTTGTCATACCCACGTTCTGCATGATCTGGAAGCGCTTGCTGTCTTCATAGCCTTCGGTTATCTGCTTGTAGTAGATGATAAGGACCGCAGCGAGCATGAATACCAGACTCAGCATGATCCCAAGGAAAAACAGACCGCCGTATATATAACGGAACTCGTCCTTGTTGCCCGAACTGATGCCAAAATGCAGCGTGTTTATGCCTTCACTCTTTGAAAGCTCCAGTCCCAACTTGTCCATATATCTGTAGAATACATCTTCCGCATGAACAAGGCTTTCCGCATATTCCTCTGTTTCCCCGTCCTTATCGTCGTAGAGTCCCAGATTGAAATCCTTGCAGTAATAAACACTCATGCCCTGATCTGCCACAGCCTCAAAAGTCTTGAAAGGATCGTTGACGATTATCGTAAGACGTCCGCTCCCGTCGTTCACGCCTGTTCTTATCCGGGTTTTCTTCTTTACCTCGCGCACCCGAAGATTAATTATCTCATTGTTATATTTCACGGAAAAAGATTCGTACTCATATTTACAGTGCTCCGGAATGATGACCGCTTCACCGTCTGCAAGCACAAGGTTTTCGCCGGTCTGAGTGTTGTAAACATCCGTCGAGGTGATATAAAGATCGCGCAGCTTGCTCGAAGTATAAGGCACACGGCTCCTGTCGTAGGTCGCGTCTGCCGTGTTCAGTTCAAGGCAGGACATCATATAAATATATTTGGAAGCTATGATGTTCGTTGCCCCTCCGACATCTTTGCAGGCCTCATCTATCGCATCATCAAGTCCCTTGCAGGCTTTTTCGCTGTATTGGGATATGGATTCGAACCTTAAGAGAGCGCGCATATCCCTGGGGTACTGGGCCTTCACCGACTCTTCACAGCCAAACCACAGGCAGGAAGAGGACGACAGCATAACCAGAACCATTGTGGAAATGATACAGATAGAAGCCAGACCCGCGCCGTTGCGCTTCATCCTGAAGGTCATGGATGATACGGAAACAAAATGATTCGCAGAATAATAGTATTTCTTGTTTTTCTGCAGGATCTTGCAAAGGAGCACGCTCCCGGCGATAAAGATCATATACGTTGCGAGGATCACGAGGATAACAGCGATCGTGAAGGCTCCTATGGCTGTAGCGCCGTTAGAATTCTTAACAGCCACATAATATGCAACACAAAGGACAATGATCCCAAGCACGCCTATGAGCCAGTTGGCTTTCGGTGCTTTTTCACCTGCAGCCTCGGTCTTCATAAGGTTTATTGCATTGTTTTTACCCACCCTTATAACAGAAATCACAAGGAGCAGCGCAAATATCCCAAGGAAGACAAGCGCGGTAAAGAGCATCTGCCCGGGGAGCAGCCTTATAGTGAAGGTTACCTTACCGTTAAGCATCCTGATGAGTCCTAGCTCCGCAAACTTTGAAAGGAGCACTCCCGCAAACAGGCCGACAGTTATGGAGATAAGAGCTGTGATCAGTGTTTCCCAAACCATGACACGCGCAAGATTCTTCTTATTCATGCCAAGAACATTGTAAAGTCCGAACTCCTTTGTGCGCCTGCGCGCTATAAAAGAATTTGTGTAGAGCAGGAATATCACGGAGAATATGATCATCACCACTGTTCCGGCGGCCATAAAGATCGGGATCATACGCTTTCCGAGAGGCAGGTACTCAAGACACTCAGGGGATCTTATATACTGCATGATATAAAAGACAGCGATCATGCAGACACAGGTAAGGATATAAGGAAAATAGAGCTTTCCGTTCTTTTTTATGCCGTCAAAGGCGATCTTAGGATAATAGAGTTTTTTCATGGCTTAACCTCCTTATCCCCTTCAGACTGCCTTTGCGGTCATCTGTACCGAATCGCTGCCCTGGAGCACCGTGAGGGTGTCCGTGATGGTCTGGTAGAACCTGTCGTCCGTGGCATCTCCGCGGTAAAGCTGGTGGAACACAACGCCGTCCTTTATAAAGAGTACGCGGCCCGCATGGCTTGCAGCCCTCACAGAGTGGGTTACCATAAGGATCGTCTGGCCGTTCCTGTTTTCGGCCGAGAGCAGGCCAAGAAGCTCGTCCGTAGCCTTGGAATCCAGGGCACCCGTAGGCTCATCCGCAAGGAGGATCCTGGGGTTCGTTATGAGCGCTCTCGCCACCGCAGCACGCTGTTTCTGGCCTCCCGACACCTCGTAAGGGTACTTCTTTAAGAGCTCAAGTATCCCAAGGCGTTTTGCTATCGGAACGATCCTTTCGTGCATCTCTTTGTAATCCTTCCCCGCAAGCACCAGGGGAAGGTAGATATTATCTTCAAGTGAAAAGGTGTCAAGGAGGTTGAACTCCTGGAACACAAAGCCCAGGTTGTCGCGCCTGAATGTCGCTGCCTCGCTCTCCTTTATCTTTGCAAAGTCCATCCCGTCCAGGATGACTGTGCCTTCCGTAGGCTTGTCAAGAGCCGCAAGGATGTTTAAGAGTGTTGTCTTTCCGCTTCCGGACTCACCCATTATCGCTACGTATTCACCCTTTTCAACCGTGAAATTCACATTTTTTAAGGCTTCAACGGACTGACCGCCAAACCTTGTTTTATAGATCTTTTTTACTCCCGTTACTTCAAGCAGACTCATTTTTCCCTCCAAAGCTTTTCTATCGGGTCCCCTTTCAAAGGCGGCCCTTGTTTTGTTTACGGTCAAAGTTTAACACGCAGGTAAGGCGCATTCTATTGCATCTTCTTACAAAACGGGAGCCAAATCTTACAGAAATGTCACAAATCAAAACATTCCGTCACTCGTATTTAAATTCCTTGCGTTCAAGGCCGATCTTTACCGTGGTACCGCTGCCTTCCTTTGAAGATATCGAAATGCTGTGCCCGAGCGCGTCGCACACTCTCTTGCAAAGAAACAGCCCTATTCCGGAGGCCCGCTTGTCCTCCCGTCCAAGGCTTCCGGTGTAGCCTCTTTCAAAGACTCTTGGCAGGTCCGCAGGGTCTATGCCGATCCCGGTATCCGTGACGCAGAGGGCTCCGTCTTCGATATAGATCGATATCCCGCCCTCCCTTGTATATTTCAGGGCGTTGGACAGCACCT
Source organism: Lachnospiraceae bacterium (assembly GCA_017958465.1). Taxonomy (GTDB): domain Bacteria; phylum Bacillota; class Clostridia; order Lachnospirales; family Lachnospiraceae; genus SZUA-448. The sequence continues at coordinate 1 of JAGDCQ010000165.1, read as the reverse complement.
G
>JAGDCQ010000164.1 GCA_017958465.1 Lachnospiraceae bacterium | reverse complement strand
GGAGGCTGCCGAAGTACTGCAAAAAGGCGGCCTTGTCGCATTTCCGACAGAAACAGTATACGGCCTTGGGGCCAACGCCCTTGACGAAACCGCAGCAGCGCGCATCTATGCCGCAAAAGGCCGCCCATCCGACAACCCGCTCATCGTCCACATTGCAGACGTTGCATCGCTGAAAGAGCTGGCGCGCGAAGTACCAGAAGAAGCCTACGCCCTGGCGGACGCCTTCTGGCCGGGCCCGCTCACCATCATCCTTAACAAGAAGCCCTGCGTCCCGGATGGGACCACAGGCGGCCTGAAGACCGTCGCCATCCGCTTTCCGAACGATGACATCGCGCTTTCCCTTATCCGCGAGTCCGGACTTTGCATAGCAGCGCCGAGCGCAAACGCCTCCGGGCGCCCAAGCCCCACCACTGCGCAGCACGTATATGACGACCTGAACGGCAGGATCGAATACATCCTGGACGGCGGCCCCGTTAACATCGGCGTCGAGTCCACCATCATCGACCTCAGCGGAAAAAAGCCGCTGATACTGCGCCCCGGCTACATCACCCAGGCGGACCTCGCAAAGGTGATAGGCCCCGTCGAATACGACAAAGCTGTCATTTCAAAGGTTCCGCAGGCAGGTGTTGTCGCAAAGGCTCCCGGCATGAAATACCGCCACTACGCACCAAAAGGTGAGCTAACGATAGTTGAAGGAAAACGCGAAAACGTCATCGCATACATAAACAGACGCGTTGAAGAATTGAACAAAGAAGGCAGAAAAACAGGTGTTATCGCAACAGATGAGACTGCCGGGCTTTACAAAAACACCACCGTTCTTTCGCTCGGCAAACGCGCAGACGAGATGAAACTCACGCACGGCCTTTTCGCGATCCTTCGCGAGTTTGACGACATTGGCGCGGAGTATATGTTCACGGAAAGCTTTTACGACACAAAGCTTTCGGAAGCCATCATGAACCGCCTCAGAAAAGCGGCAGGCTACAAGACCGTAAACGCAGACGAAGAGCAATAAGAGGTTTACCCGTTCGCCCGGCCCTTGACAAACAGGCGGGCTTGAGCCAATGGCACTCGCTTATCGCACAAAAAAACCGCAGAAGCTGACTTCTGCGGTGCAATTATCCGGGTTAAAATTTTTCTGCTTCGTTGACCATCTTTTTGAACTCTTCAAAAGAGCCGTCACGCATGCTCGCGAGGAGCGCATCCGTAGCACGCATGCCGCGGAGAAGCTGGTCCTTTGTGATAAGCCCCTGCTCGTAAGCGTCCGCCGCCTCGCCGATGTCCACAACGCGCACCTCGCCGTTCGGGAACTCCACGACATCAAAAAGAAGGTCGTTGTAAGTGATGCGGTCCGGCGTTTCGTCCATCTCGACAATGTCGCAGTACCACATATACAGCCTTCCGTCCTTATCGCACAGCTTGCTGACCTTGATGTTTTTGTCGATAACAAACACAGATGTGCCTGTAGCGAAGGAATTCTTGTTTTTCAAGGTTTTCCAGCGTGTTACAAGGAGTTTTCCGGGCTCATATTTCAGGATGATGTCATCCTTCAGATGGACCAGTTCTTCAGGAATATAGCGTCTTCTGTAAATCTCGGGCAGCTTTTTCATGGCGACCTCCGTATCAAAAAAAGAAGCATTATTTTGCTAAAACAACTTAAGTTTTTACTAGAATACCACAAAATTAGCTTTTTGTACACATAAAAACACCAAAAAGGAGATTTTTTATGGCTCTTGTTGTTGTTACCGGAATGTCCGGTGCCGGAAAATCCAAAGCGATCAACACCTTAGAGGACCTTGGCTATTACTGCGTCGACAACCTTCCGCCCAAGTTTCTTGTGAACTTTGCCGACCTTTACGGCATGTCTGAGGGGCACGGCTCAAGAAAGATCGCAACAGTGGTGGACGTGCGCGGAAAAGACGGCTTTCCGGACTTTTTTGAAGCCATGAACAGCCTGAAAGAGAAGGAATATCCATACAAGATCCTGTTCCTGGACTGCGACGACTCCATCCTTTGCAACCGATACAAAGAAACACGCCGTATCCACCCGCTTATGAGCGAGGAAAACGGCTCCATAGAAGATGCCATAAAGAAAGAGCGCGAGCTGATGCAGTCCGCAAAGGACATCTCGGACTACGTGATCGACACCTCCACGCTTATGCCCGCGCAGCTGCGCGAGATAATAACCGACATCCTCGAGACCGAGACAAAGGGCGGCTTCCAGATCCAGATGGTTTCCTTCGGATACAAAAACGGCCTCCCGAAAGAGGCCGATCTTATCTTCGATGTCCGGTTCCTGCCAAACCCTTTTTATGTCCCTTCTCTCAAGGAGCACAACGGTACGGAGGCCTGCATTAAAGACTACGTTATGAGTTTCCGTGAAGCCAACCGTTTCAAGGCCAAGCTTTTTGACCTGATGACATTCCTGATCCCGCTCTACAGAAAAGAGGGCAAGGCCCAGCTCGTGATCGCCTTCGGATGCACGGGCGGCAAACACCGCTCGGTACTCTTTGCAGAGATGCTCGGCGCCTTCTTAAAAAACAAGGGCTGGGACGTAAAGATACGTCACCGCGATATCAAAAACACCCGTCACGGTTCGTAAAATTCAAATATCACACAGTCGTTTTCTTTTGTTATCTTCGCAATGTCGTTTGTGGGTCTTACGGTCCAAACGACGGTCACTGCGCCCAAAAGCTTGCAAAGCTTTGCGAGCGGCGATTTGCAGACAACGTTGTAGGCCATAAACTGCGGCCTTGAGATCACGTTAACGAGCATATTTGCGAGAGCCCATGTTGCCGGGGTGACTTTCCCGCCGTTAAGGTCCTTTGCATACGAAGAAAGCTGTCCGCGGAAGATGTCGGGCGCGTTTTTCCTGAACCACCCCACAATATAAGGCTGAAAGCTCTCGATGCAGAATTCACCTTTGTATTCACGCAGCATGGCAAGCGCCTTCGCGCAAAGCTCATCGTTGCGGGGGCCGTCCTTAAGCTCAACAATCAAAGGGGTCCTGCCGTTTACGCAAGCCAGAACCACTGAAAACAGCGGTATCTTCTCTTCTGTTCCGCAAAGCCTGAACTGCTGCAGTTCCTCGTAAGTGTAATCGTCCACACGGCCTTCCACGCCGCACACGCGGCCAAGGATATCATCATGGAAAACAACT
>JAGDCQ010000163.1 GCA_017958465.1 Lachnospiraceae bacterium | reverse complement strand
GAAATAACACCAATGCCGCCTGCCGCAAGGATAGGCGTGATCTGGTCGTCATTACCGGAATACATATCGAGCTTTCCCTCGCAAAGCGCCATTGTATGCATTATCTGCTCAATGTTGCCTGTAGCGTCCTTTACTGCCACAATGTTGTCAAAGTCGTCGGTAAGACGCTTGATGGTAGCAGGCTGGATGTTCACGCCCGTACGTCCGGGGATATTGTAGAGGATTATCGGAAGGTCCACAGCTCTCGCTGCTGCTCCGAAATGCTCATACAGGCCGTTCTGTGTGGCCTTGTTGTAATACGGCGAAACAAGAAGGAGTGCGTCCGCACCGGCCTTCTTAGCCTCCTCTGAAAGATAAACCTCCGTCGCAGTACAGTTCGAGCCTGCTCCCGCGATAACAGGCACCCTTTTGTTTATATGCTGCACCGCAAACCTTATGGTCTCGATGTGCTCTTCATGTGTCATTGTCGAGGGCTCGCCTGTTGTTCCGCAGATGACGAACGCATCCGTTCCGTTCTCGATCTGATAATCGATGAGTTTGCCCATCTGCTCGTAGTTCAGCGAACCGTCGCTGTTCATGGGTGTGATTAGAGCTACAGCTGCTCCTTTGAAAATAGCCATATGATCCTCCTTGAAGTACAGATAAAAGAAATAGGTCGGCGGATACCGACCTAAAGATAACAATTAAAAATGCTCTTCGCAAGAATAACCAATCTTTGGGCAGCGCTCCACCGCATTGCGGTGACAGTCGGCCGGCTCTTAACCGTTCGACCAGACGGAACGGCTTCAGGCTCCGCGCCATCTTCGGCATATCATCCTTTCCTGCCGGTTCTTCTACCCTGAAGTATCCCCGGAGTACTCATAATCAATGCGCCTCTACCATTATTTTGTCGTTGAACACTCCAAAAGAAATGTTCAAGAGAAAATATAACACCACCGCTTTTTTATGTCAAGCGGTTTATGTTCACTTAATCATCATTATCCGCGTCACCCGGATCAATGTCCGTATCCGGGGAATCATCGGGCTCTTCGGGAACAAGACCCGAGTTTTCCCAGACAAACCTGTAGAAATCCGTGTTTACGATCTGCAGTGACGCCGCATATTCCGTATCAATGACGGAGCAGACGGAGCTTACATAGTTCTTGAGCACATCCTCTTCTATCTGCGCTGTATCCACGTGCCAGGTGGTCTTGTCCTTGACCGTGTAATAAGTGGCAAAATCCGTGATGAAGCTCTTGTTGTAAAGCACAGCCTTGTGCATATGGTCCGAGAAAACGTCGTGCCCCGCAAGGAGCCTTGAATCGAACTTGATATTAAAGAGATTCAGGATCGTTGGCAGGATATCTACCGTACAACAGTATTCGCTGTTCACGATGGGCTCTTCAATCCCGGAATTGTAGATGATGCAGGTGGATTTATAGATCTGCGTTTCCTTATCCAGAGTCTGTCCGGAAAGGGCATCCTTTGAAGCCTGGCTGTAATCCATGTAATAAGGGAAATGGTCGCCTGTAAGGACTATAACGGTCTTATCGAGCTTTCCTGCTTCTTCAAGGCGGGTGATAAGATACTCCAAAGCCCTGTCCAGCTCTACATTTGCCGCCAGATAACAAAGTGCCTGGGAATCCTTCATTGTATCCCCCAGCATTTCCTTCACGAATCCAAGGTTCTTCTCGGCGTTCGCGTTGTAGGAAGCGGGATTGATATCGGCTCCGTTGTATGGGCCATGACCCGAGAAGGTCATAAAATACGCGTGGAACGTGTCTTCGTTGATGAAATCGTCAACGGCCTGTTCCATCATTTCAAGGTCGGAGGTGATCCAGTCGGATGTAAAGGTCATTCCGCCGTTTCCGTCCCCGGCATCCATGAACTTCGTTATATAACCCATATTGGGCCAGGTTTTATTCCTTCCGTAATAAGATCCGTAATAATTATGGAATCCGTAGGATCTTACCCCAAGCTGCGCGGCAAAAAGGTTTCCGAGGCCAAAAGGCATCAGATTTTCAGCGGTGCTCGCAAAGGAGCCGGTTTCCCTTCCGTTGTCGGCCTTTCTGGAAACATCTGGCCAGAGGCCTGTGGCAAAGGCAAATTCCCCGTTGATCGTGGTATTCAGGAAAGAATTATAGAAATTGTCGAGGACTATGCCGTTGTTTGCAAGTTTGTACAGCGTAGGCGTGACTTTTTCGTTGCAGGCATAGGTCCAGAAGGCTTCAGCGCAGATGTAGACAAGGTTATAGCCTTCAAAAAGGCCCGTATACTCGTTTTTGTTCGTGGGCTCCACCGTTGCGAAATACTCGCAGAGAGCCTTGATCTCTTCATCTTCTGCGATCTCTGCCAGAGCATCAAAGTCTATCTCGTCATAGCACCAGGAATAGTAGCTTGGAGGCGCTTCGGTAGGAGTAACGGTAGGCTCAGGCGTAACTGAAGGCTCCTGCAGGGGTTCTGTGGGCGTTGCCGTGGGAACATCGGTTGGCGTGGGGCTTGCAAGCTGCGCGATCAAGTCGCCGATACCGGCATTGTTGTTTTCATTGGAATCCGAGATGACTTCCGCAGCACCGTTTGCGCCGCGGCCAAAGAAAAACGCCCTGGCCTCGAGGATCGAGGTTGCAAGAACGCCGAGTTTACCGGCAGAGGTGTCCGTATCTGTAAGGGAATTGCAATAAATAGCGTATGCGGAGCGGTTTCCTGTGCCCGCAAGACGGAGTATCCCTACTCCCGCAAACCACACCGGAACGATCAGCGCAAGGCATACAGCCCTTGAAAGAAGAGTGGGTTTTGGCCCAAACAGATCCTTTTTTACCCTTACCGTAAGGACAATGTCGAGAACTATGCAGGCAATGTCCGGCAGGAGCAATATCAGCATAAAGGGGAGATTTTCAACGATCTCTGCCATAAGGGTAGCGTAGAAATTAGTTATGGCGGCAGGACCGACGCCTACCATGGATACAGAGAAAAACGATCCGAATATGTCATGGTAGATCAACTGGGAAACGTAGAATAAATATAAAAAAGCAAGGAGCAGATAGAAAAGGATCCGGTCCGTGCCCTTACCTGTAAAGCCGTTAAGGACAGCAAGGACAAGGGCAACCGAAGGCATAAAGACAAAAGGGATCAAAGTAAGCACACTGTCGATCCCGGTAAGAAGCTGGATAAGGATTTCCTGGACCATCATCACAACAAGATAAACCAGGAAATAATGAACTATTTTCGGAGCCCCCACCCGTCCTTTTACCGATCTTTCTTCCATTTTGCCTTTCAAATCAACCCGGCAGATCCGGCGTTTTTTTACCGAAGATCACCACTGCCGTGATCTTTCGGGTTTTCCTATCATACGTTTTTAAGATAGCATATAGTTTATCAGATATCAAGCAGGTTTTCGAGCAGATCTTTAAGCTCGCCCGCGTGATGCCCGTAAAGTATTATGTGGTGGTTCCCGCAGGGATGCTTTGTTACTTCTTCATATTGGCACGCTTACGGAGTGTGGGATCGAGGATCTTCTTCCTGATCCTTAAGCTCTTTGGCGTTACCTCGAGAAGTTCGTCGGTATCGATGAAATCGATGGCCTGCTCAAGGCTTAAGCTCTTGGGCGGGGTAAGACGGAGCGCTTCATCCGCTGCAGAAGAACGTGTATTTGTGAGCTGCTTCTTCTTGCAGACATTAAGCTCGATATCTTCGGATTTGCCGCTCATACCGATAACCATACCGCTGTAGACCTTTTCACCCGGTCCGATGAAGAGGGTGCCCCTCTCCTGTGCGTTGAAAAGGCCGTAGGTTACGGACTCGCCGGCTTCGAATGCTATAAGGCTTCCCGTCTTTCTGTAGGCGATATCGCCCTTGTAAGGCGCATAGCCCTCAAAAAGAGTATTGAGGATGCCGTTACCCTTTGTATCTGTCATAAACTCGCCGCGATATCCGATAAGGCCGCGTGCCGGGATCATAAACTCAACGCGTACCATACCGCCGCTGGCAGTCGACATACCTATGAGTTCGCCCTTGCGGTAGCTGAGCTTTTCGATAACGGTACCGGAGCAGTCCTCGGGAACGTCAAGGTATGCATGCTCGATAGGCTCCAGCTTTTCGCCGTGTTCACCTGTCTTGTAGATGACCTCTGCCTTGCTTACCGCAAACTCGTAGCCCTCACGGCGCATATTTTCTATAAGGACCGAAAGGTGCAGCTCGCCCCTGCCGGAAACCTTGAATGTGTCTGTGTCTTCTGTCTCCTCGACCCTTAAGGAAACGTCGGTATTAAGCTCTGCAAACAGGCGGTTCCTTATATGTCTTGAAGTAACGTATTTGCCCTCGAGACCCGCAAGAGGGGAATCGTTTACTATGAAATCCATAGCGATGGTAGGCTCGGAAATCTTCTGGAAAGGGATAGCAACAGGGTTTTCCGGTGAGCAGATGGTATCGCCGATATGGATGTCCTCGATACCGGAAATGGCAACGATGGAGCCCACTCCGGCCTCCTGTACCTCGACTTTCTTAAGGCCGTCAAACTCGTAGAGCTTGCTGATCTTTACCTTCCTTGATTTTTCGGGCTCGTGGGCGTTCACGATGACTGCGTCCTGGTTGACCTTTATAACGCCGTTGTCCACCTTGCCGACGCCTATCCTGCCCACATATTCGTTGTAATCTATGGTGCTGATAAGGACCTGCGTTCCTGCGTCGGGATCGCCCTCGGGAGCAGGGATATAATCAAGGATCGTCTCAAAAAGAGGCTCCATGCCTGTAGGCTTGTCGTTCAGCTCAAGGATCGCAACACCCTTCTTTGCGGAGGCAAAAACGAAGGGGCAGTCCAGCTGCTCGTCGGAGGCGTCAAGGTCCATAAGGAGCTCAAGCACCTCATCTATAACTTCCTTCGGACGGGCCTCGGGACGGTCGATCTTGTTTATGCAGACGATAACGGGGAGGGCCAGCTCCAGCGCCTTTTTAAGCACGAAACGTGTCTGGGGCATAGGGCCTTCGAATGCGTCAACAACAAGGATAACGCCGTTTACCATCTTGAGCACACGTTCAACCTCGCCGCCGAAGTCCGCGTGGCCGGGTGTATCTATGATATTGATCTTTACGCCTTTGTAGAAAACTGCTGTATTTTTTGAAAGTATGGTAATGCCGCGCTCACGTTCGATATCGTTAGAGTCCATAACGCGCTCTTCTACCACCTGGTTCGACCTGAAGACGCCGCTCTGCTTTAAGAGTTCGTCAACAAGGGTCGTCTTGCCGTGGTCGACGTGGGCTATAATGGCTATATTCCTTACGTCTTCTCTCTTCATCCTGTTTCTCCTGATACTTTTGTTTCTTCTTATGTTTATATTTTTAACCTTTTGCCATTTTAACACAATTTTTCAGAATGGCAAGTGTTTTTTCTTCTTTGCCTTGCAGTTTGTTTGTCAATGCTTTATAATTCTCGGTGAAAATCATCAGTTTCAGAGGAAGGTTCATTATGAAATTTATTATCGATATCTTACGCGGTGTAGTGATCGGGATCGCAAATGTCATCCCCGGTGTGAGCGGCGGAACTCTTGCTGTTTCCATGGGTATCTACGACAAGATCATCACATCCGTGAACAATCTTTTCAAGAAATTCAAGCAGAGCATCAAAACGCTGCTGCCTTACGGGATCGGGATCGTCCTCGGGATCATAGGCCTGTCCTTCGCAATAAGCTTCCTGTTCAACAATTACCCTCTTCCGACGGTAATGCTCTTCATAGGTCTCATCCTCGGTGGCATCCCCGTCATACTTAAAAGAGTCTTCGCAAGCGCTGCAAAGAAGCCCAACATCCCGCTGTGCATCCTGTTTTTTGTGATATTTGCCGCCATCATCGTACTGCTCCCCTTCATTGCGGGAAGCGAAGGCGAAGCAAGCGACCTTACACCTGGTTTCCTTACGGTGGTGAAGCTCCTGTTTGCGGGGATAATCGCTTCCGCAACCATGGTAGTGCCCGGCGTCAGCGGCTCCATGATCCTTTTAGCCCTTGGCTATTACAATACTGTCATTGATGCCATCAAGAATCTTGTACAGGCTGCCGTACATTTTAACTTCGGAAATATGCTCACACCCGTTGCGATCCTGCTGCCTTTCGGTATCGGCGTTGTGCTCGGTATCTGGCTTATCGCAAAGCTCATAGCTTTCCTGCTTGCAAGGTTTGAAGCATATACCTACAGCGCTATCCTCGGCCTTGTGGTCGCTTCTCCCTACGCGATCTTTACAGCCACAAAGTTTACAACACCTTCCGTTCCCGTTATCATCTTTTCGGTGATAGCCCTGGCCGCAGGTTTCCTTGCCGCCTTCTTCCTTGCAAGAAAGGGCGAAGAGCTCGGTAAACAGGAAGAATGATCTAAAGAGACTGTCACCTGTCCAAACATGGCATAGAACGGTCCTCGTTAACGGAAAATAGAAAAGACCCGGTCATCATTGGTGATCGGGTCTTTTGCTTTTCATGATCATTTTTCAAAGTCGAAATGGAAATCCAGTCCAAGGTCATCTCTTACCTTGATGAACTCCTTCTGGACTGCTTCGCCTACGGGAACGCCCTTGTCTTTTCTTT
>JAGDCQ010000162.1 GCA_017958465.1 Lachnospiraceae bacterium | reverse complement strand
GCCTTATGTAATCGGGGTTTTCGCGGAAAAGCTGTTTTACGTCTTCAAGCTGCTCCATAATGGAGTCCGAAAGATTCTCCTCTTTCGCCAAATCATACAGGCTGCCGCCGTATATTCCGGCCCGTTCTGTCATGATTTTTCTCCTATGTTTTCTATGAACTCATCAATAAGCTTTGCGTGATCTGCCTCGTTAATCTCGCGCTCAATGACCTTGCCTGCGATCTCCATCGCCATGCTTCCGATCTCGTCTTTGATCTCGTTAACGGCTTTACGTTTTTCGAGAGCGATATCCTGCTCAGCCTTGTTCTTGATAGCCGTCGCCTGTGCATTTGCGGCTTTGATGATGTCATCGCTCTGGGCGTTCGCCATCTTCTGGGCGTTATCAAGAATGGATTCGGCTTTTTCGCGGGCTTCGAGCATATTCTGCTCGTATTCCGACTTAATGCTGTCCGCTTCGGCCTTTGCAGCCTCTGCGGCACGGATATCCTCATCCGCCTTAGCCTGACGTTTTGCGAGTATCTCGCGAACAGGCTTAAAGAGGAACTTTTTGATCAAAAACAACTGAAGTCCAAGGTTACAGAGCTGGGCTATAAGGGTCCACGGAACGATAGTGATGAGGTCCTGGTTAGCCGTTTCTGTTAATAGAGCAATAAAATGCACGTCTATAACCTCCTGTCGTTTAGGTTGCCTTTCTTAACTCTTTGCTTATCAGCCAAGTCTGTTAAGGAAGAGACCGGGAGCAACGAAGATCAGAAGAAGACCTGTTACGAAACCATAAATACCGGTTGTCTCTGCGATAGCACAACCAACGAACATTGTGGACTGAACACTGCTCTTGCACTCAGGCTGACGGCCGATAGCCTCAAGAGCCTTTGCTACGGCATTTCCTTCACCAATACCGGGGCCGATACCTGCGATAAGTGCAAGACCTGCGCCAATTCCACAACCAGCAAGAGCGATACCTTTTGCTAAAATTTCCATAAAAAATCCTCCTAAGATTTACTTTTGCGGAGGGGTTTCCCCGTCCGTTCAGATTCAGTTTTTTGGGCCGGTCATCCTTCGGATGCGGCATTTGAAATGTACATGATCGTCAGCACGCAGAAAATGTATGCCTGCATGACGCCCGTGAACCAGTCAAAGTATACTGATAACACGGCAGGGAGTCCGACCGCAAGGATCGGAACATTGGAAAGAATGTTTCCCACAGCTCCGGGGATCAGACCGAAAAGAGCACTGCTCGCAAGGATCAGCGAGCCATAGATCAGTCCGTTGATAACGACACCCGAAAGGATATTGCCGAAATGACGGAATGCCATACTGATGGGCGTTGAAAGCTCCGACAGTATGTTAAACGGTGTCAGCACCGGGATGGGCTGGGTAAAGCTCTTAAGATAGCCTCCAAAGCCGCCCGCCTTGATCTTCTGGATGGTGATCAGCACAAAGACTACCGCCGCCCAGGTGATCTCGGTATTCAGATCCGCTGTAGGACTCCATACCCCAAACAGTGAGATAAGGTTTGAAACAATGCTCAGCGAGAAGATAGTCGCTACCAGAGGAATGAGCCAGGCGAATTTCTCGCCTATGTTCCCTATAACGAACTTATCCGCCGTCTCTACCAGCATTTCGGCGAAAGCCTGCCTTTTTGAGATCTTTTCAACCTTTAAGTCGTGCGTCAGCCAGATGCACAACCCTGTGATGATGGCCATTACTATCCAGCTTATCAGAATGGTTTCCGTAAGCTTGAAGCTGCCAAGCACAGGTAACTCCCACGGGGTCTCATAAAGTATTTTAGGACCTGTAATATCAACATTCATTGTTGATCATCTTCACCTCCTGTCCCTTGTTTTTTCTCACGCATGTTGTCCACGATCCCGCAAAGAATGATGGAACGTCTTGGGAAAAGTAACGGGAATATGGCCGCTACTGCGTTAAAAAACGGTACTACGATCGCAACGACAAGCCAGCCTATCTGGATGCCGCGCCTTATCTTACGGGAAAGGTTGTACTGGGCCGTGGCAAGTTCCTCGTCCTCTGTAGTGGTCCTTTTCCCGATAGAATAAGCAAGATAAAAATAATTCAGAATAGCCACAAGGGCTCCCGCCGCAGCGCCAAGCCCAACATGCAGCATATTAATGTTATCTTTAAAGAAATCGACATTTTTGAAGATTAACTTTAGAGCCCAGAAGATCAAAACCATGATTATTGTTAAAATAATGGTTCCGATGGTGCCCCTTTTAAGAAATTTCATAGAATCCGCATCTAAGTTCTTGAACATGTCAGCTTTCCCACCTACTCGTGCTTATTGAAAGAAACGCGTTTTTTCTCTTCCTTCTCTTTCGAGATATTTGCTTTGTAGAACTTATAAGCCGTCATAAACGAGCTTCCGATGCCGAGGATGAACCCCGGTATATAGACCCATTCTCCCACCCCCGCCTTCACAGTAAGGAAGGCACAAAGGAGAACACATATAAGAGTCGGCATGATGAACGAGAGCCCAAGCTGCCCAATAAGGGTGATGTTCCTTAGGATCTCGTTACTGATCCCGAACAAATTCGCAGGCCCGTTTCCGGAAGGCGCTGCCTTCTTTTCCTGTTCCGGTTCCTTTTCGGTTTTGGCGCCTGTCTCAAGCTTCTCCACCGGATGCCTCTGTTTCCGCTGCCTCTGCAGCTTTCTCATTGTCGCTGTCATCTTCCTTCTTAGACTCAAACTGCTTGAGGAATGCACTGATGACAGTCCTTTCGCTCTCGGGAAGGATATCCGCGAGCTCCATATAGATCACGGGATTTCCGTCCACCAGCGTCATATTCTTTACGCACTCCGCAAAGCCCTTTATGATGAGGGGCGCGGAGTTTGCCGCGTTGAAGTCTATCTCCCTGATAGCCTCCACCCCGTCCGTAAGGTAAGCGATCTGGCTCTCACCGTCGTTTACCACCAGGGTGGTCCCTTCCTTCACGGCAGGAAGGCCAAAGAACCTGCGAACGCTCACCACCGGCGTCATCCTCCCGCGGATATCGGCAAAACCGACGATCCCCCCGGGCTGTCCCGGCAGCGAGTTGATGTTCAGGCTGTTCTCAACGCCCACAACTTCCCCCGCGTCAACGGCATATAAAGAATTATTGATCCTGTAAACCAGACAATTCATTTTCCCTCCATTGCCGGGCCTTTATTCCTCAGCCACGGGCTTTGTATGAATCCACTTCAGATAAGCGTTGATGAACGGATCGATATTCCCGTCCAGCACGCCCAGCGCATTTGCCACTTCCTGCTGCGTACGTGTGTCTTTTACCATTGTGTAGGGCTGGAGCACGTAAGAACGGATCTGGCTTCCGAAGTTTATATCCTTCTGCTCGCCGCGGATACCGCTTTCCTTGTCCGCATTCTCCTGCTGTTTGAGGAGATACAGCTTTGCTTTCAGCATCTGCATGGCCTTATCCTTGTTCTGGTACTGTGAACGCTCGTTCTGGCACTGAACAACGATACCTGTGGGGATATGGGTGATACGGATGGCGGAAGAGGTCTTGTTGACCTTCTGGCCGCCGGCACCGCTGCTTCGGAAAACATCGATTCTGATATCTTCATCGGCAACTTCCACATCCAGATCCTGCTCTATATCGGGCATAACATCGCAGCTCACGAAAGAAGTCTGGCGCTTTCCCGCCGCATTGAAGGGGGAGATGCGCACAAGCCTGTGTACGCCGTGTTCGGATTTCAGGTATCCGTAGGCGTTTGTACCCTTCACCTCAAGAGTAACGGACTTAAGCCCTGCCTCGTCGCCCTCAAGGATATCAAGTACTTCCACTTCGAAGCCCTTGTTTGCGGCCCAGCGCTCGTACATCCTGTCAAGCATCGCGCACCAGTCCATGGCTTCTGTTCCGCCTGCCCCCGCATGAAGGGACAGGATAGCGTTCTCGCTGTCATATTCGTCGCAGAGCAGAGTGCCGAGCCTCAGCTCGTCAAACTTCCCTGTGAAATCATCAAGTTCCTTCTGGATCTCGGGGATAAGCTCCGGATCCTCCTCTTCATAACCCATCTCAAGGAGCGTCTCAATATCCTCGTAGGACTGCTCAAGAGCCTTGTACTCCTCAGCTGTATCCTTCAGGTTCTTAAGCTCCTTCATGTAAGCCTGGGACTTCTCTGTGTCGTCCCAGAACCCGGGCTCTTCCATGATCCCTTCGATCTCTTCGATCCTTAAGGCTTTATTCTCAAGATCGAGGGAACCCTTTAATTCTTTTAACGGTTCCTTATAGGTCCCGAGAGTAAATTTGATCTGATCTAATTCTACCATTACTGTATCCTTCCGTGGCACTGTTTGTACTTCTTGCCGGATCCGCACGGGCAGGGATCATTCGGGTAAACCTTGGCGGAAGTACGCTTCTTGGGCGCATTCACCGCGGTATCGTCGCGGTTAGTGCCTGTAGCCTTTGCGACCTCCTCGCGCTCAAGCTTCTGCTCAAGCCTTATGTGCATGATCATCTTTACAACGTCCTCCTGGACATTGGAGATCATATTGTCGAACATATCAAAGCCCTGGATCCTGTATTCAACAACGGGATCCTTCTGGCCGTAAGCCTGCAGGCCGATACCCTGGCGCAGCTGGTCCATATCGTCGATATGGTTCATCCAGTTGGAGTCGATGGCGCGAAGCATGATGATACGCTCTATCTCACGCATAGTCTCCTTTACGGGGAACTCTGCTTCCTTTGCCTCGTAAGCGGCCACTGCCTGCTCCTTAAGCTGCTGGATGAGCGTTGCGCGCTTATATTTGCTCTTCTGATCCTCTGTAAGGGTAATGGGAGCAAACGGGAACACAGGTACCAGAAGCTCGTTGAGCTCTGTCATATCCCAGTCTTCGGGATCCTGGTCCTCGCTGATGGCTGTCCCAACAAGGTTCTCGACAGTATCCGAGATCATCTTTAAGATGGTGTCGCGCATGCTCTCGCCTTCAAGAACGCGCCTGCGCTCGCCGTAGATGATCTCTCTCTGCTCGTTGTTCACGCGGTCGTACTCGAGCAGGCTCTTACGGATGGAGTAGTTGTTGCTCTCTAACTTCTTCTGGGCACGTTCAATGGCATTGCTGAGCATCCTGTGCTCTATCTGCTGGCCTTCCTCCACACCGAGGGTCTTAAACACGGCCATCATACGCTCCGAACCGAAAAGACGCATTATATCGTCTTCAAGGGAGATATAGAACCTGGATTCGCCGGGATCGCCCTGACGTC
>JAGDCQ010000161.1 GCA_017958465.1 Lachnospiraceae bacterium | reverse complement strand
GCTATTTTCTTCAAACTGGGGGACAAAAGCGCCGGAATGCCGTCAGGCAAAACAGTTATAGAATTCGAGCTTGACGAGCTGAAAACACCCGACGGTTCAAGGACTCTTGCGAAAAACATACGCCTGTTCGTGCGCGGCCCGGAGCGGATCTGCATCCTTGGAAAGAACGGCGCAGGAAAGACCACGCTTTTGAAAAAGATCGCGCAGGAATTGCTCGCAAGGAAGGACATAAAAGCGCAGTATATGCCGCAGAACTACGAGGACCTGCTTCATCTTGACAAAACTCCGGTGGAGTTTCTTGACGATACAGGCGAAAAGGCAGTCCGAACGCGCATCCGTACGTATCTTGGTTCGCTCAAATATACAGCGGACGAGATGGACCACCCGATCCGCGAGCTCTCCGGCGGCCAGAAAGCGAAGGTCCTCCTGCTCAAGATGAGCCTTTCGGACGCCAATGTACTGATCCTCGACGAGCCGACGCGCAACTTTTCACCGCTCTCCGGCCCTGTGATCCGTAAAATGCTCGCCGCCTTCCCGGGCGCTATAATCAGCATCTCGCACGACAGAAAATACATAGAAGAAGTCTGCACAAGCACCTACACGTTAAGTGCGTCCGGACTGGACCGGAATACACCGCCACATGCATAATAAAAACACCGTAAGCGTCTGCCTACGGTGTTTTATCACTTTTAATGATATTTAAAACGGACTATCATATTATAACTTTGGCCTGAGGTCTATTCAAATATCTCTCTTACCGCATCTTTCAGCGTTTCCGGCACTTCAAGGCCCGAAAGCCGGCAAAGGAAGCGTTCTTCATCTTCTGCTTCTTCAAACGCCCAAAAGATCCTTTCCTTGTAGTCGTTAACTGTCCAGGCGCGGTTAAGAAGCTCGATCAGCCTGTCCCTCTTTGCGTTTCCGGTAAGTTTAAGACCCTTCAGCCTAAGCACGGCACCGGTCAGCGTGTTTACCCCGCGAAGCTTCACCTTAAGGACACACCTGTCCTTATCGTAACTGAAATCCGCTCCGAAAGCATCGAAACCCTCCTCCGGGCAAACACCGTATAAATCAAGCTCATAGTCCCTTGTGCCCGGAACCAGCGCCGTCTCGCCCTGTGCAGCATCAACCGCAAACTCGCAGGCATCCTTGTTCCAATTAACAGAAAGCCTTGTAGTAACATACTTTCCGCTGCAGTAATCCATGCTTATGCCGTCATCCTCATAAAGGGTGTACTCTCCGCTTTCACCTGCACCGTAAAGGATCCTGAGGCTCGAAGGATTATCCGTACCGTTTGTGGTATCCTCCACAGATTCAGGCACGATACCCCCTGCCTTAAGCAGCACCGGGATCGAATCTATTGTTCTGTAAAGCTTGCGTTTCCTGCCTTTTCCCTCGTAGATCATGCCTGTAAAGATATCGTACCATCTGCCCTCCGGGATGAACGCATCCACGGAAGCCATCTGCAATTCCTTGTCTTCAGGCGCGGTAATGGCACAAACGATCAGTGACCGCCCGAAAATATACTCATTCCCGGTCTCATAAGCCACCTTCTCATCAGGATACCTGTAGTACAGCGGCTGGATCAGCGGAACATCATCCGTGTGCGCAAACCTCGACTCCGTATAAAGATACGGGATCAGCCTGTGCCTGAGCCGCATAAACTCCGCCATTACGCCGTGATAAGGCTCTGTAACGGTCCAGGGCTCCTTGTTAAAGAACAGGGAGTTGCTGGAGTGCAGGCGCATTACAGGCGAGAAAACGCCGAACTGGATCCAGCGGATAAGCCTCTCGTTGTCCTTGTCGCCAAGCATATGCCCGCCGATATCGTGGCTCCACCAGCCGTAGCCGATGTTTGACGCCGTTGCGGTAAAGAAAGGCTGGTACGCAAGGCTTCGCCATGTGGAACGTGTATCCCCCGAGAATCCCACCGGATACCTGTGGCTTCCGGGCCCCGCATACCGCGAAAAGATCATGGGGCGCTTGCCGCGCTTCTCCATATCGACATAGTGATAGTGATTGAGCAGGAACAGCGGATCCACAGCACCTTCGTCGCCTGTGCCCTGCTGCCAGTCTATCCACCAGAAGGCCACGCCCTCATCCTCGTAAGGGTGGAGCGCATCCTCAAAATAGGCTTCCCTGTACTTCTTGTCCGACATATCAAACTCTATGGGCTCGCCCTTTTCAGGATCCATGCCAAGCCTCTTTGCGGCTTTTTCATACATAGCCTCATAGGCCCTTATACCGTCTGCCGGGTGCAGGTTCAGCGTGGGCGCGAGTTTCCTGCGCTTCAGTTCAGAAAGGAACCGCCTGTAGTCCGGAAAGCACTCCTCATCCCAGGTGTAGCCTGTCCATCCGGTGCCGTATTTCGGATCCACATTTGTCAGATGCCAGTCCATATCTATAACTGCCACGGAAAGCGGGATCTGCTCCTTCTCGAAGTTATCAAGGAGCTCCGTGTAGCTTTCCTCGGTATATCTGCGATACCTGCTCCACCAGTTGCCCAGCGCATAGCGGGGGATCATGGGAGTTTTCCCGCAAAGTGTGTAGAAAGCCTTAAGTCCTGCGTAAAAGTCTTTTCCATAGCCAAAGAAATACAGGTCCTTCCTGTCATATGCAAGGTTAAAGTACTCTCCGTCCTCACATACTGCGGACTTGCTGTCGTCCAGCACTGCGTATCCGTGGAGCCCGAACAGCCCGGGATCAAGTTCCGCAAAGCCGTCCGTAAGATCCAGTGTTCTTGCGGTCCCAAGGTAGTTTTTGTCCGAGTTTCCGTATACAATGCTGTAGTGCCAGACCTCACCCGTTTCCTTAAGGGTTATGGAAAGTCCCTTCGACGAAAACGGCTTTTTATCATATTCAAGTTTTAATTCTTCTGTTTCAACCACAAGAGCCCCGTTTTCCGGGTTTACCGCCGATATCACCGGATCAGCGCCGAAAGCTGCTATATCCCTGTTCACCACAGTCCTTGTGGTCCTGTCCTCAAAGCGCCCTTCCTTCTGAAACTCGAGCCGTATCAGTCTGTCGGTCAGCACTGTGATACGGTAGTCAGGGCCTGTTAAAATACGTTGTTCGCTCATTTTTTATCTCCCAGCTGCCGGGAACGGCAGCCATTTTCCGGCTTGGGATCACCCCTTTACAGAGCCGGAAAGTCCTTCAACATAGAACCTCTGAAGCCATACAAACAGTATAACGATGGGGATCGCAACAAGGACTGCTCCCGCCGCAAACTGCGTATAGTAAGTATCGATCCTCTTGAAATCCGTCATCCAGAAGAGGCCGACAGCAACTGTGTAAGAGCTCTGCTTGTCGCCAAACAGCATGCTCGGGAAGATATAATCCGACCATACGCCCAGGAATCCGCCCAGAGCGATGTAGACTATAATGGACTTCGAAAGCGGCAGCGTGATCCTCGAAAAGATCTGGAACCTTGACGCTCCGTCTATGATCGCAGCCTCGTCCAGCGCTCTCGGGATCGTATCAAAGAAACCCTTTGTTACATGGTATCCCATGGCAGCCCCCGCAACACCTACGATGATGAGCGCAAGCAGCGACTGGTTAAGGCCTATTCCTTTAAGGATGTTGTAAACCGCGATCAGGGACATAAACCCGGGGAACATACCGATTATCATCAGGATGTTCATAAAGGCTTTGCGCCCGCGGAAACGTGTGCGGCTCAGGATAAAAGCTGTCATCAGCACTATCATCGTGTTAAACACACAGCCGCAGATGGCTACCAGGAAGGTATTTACCCACCACTTCCCAAAAGGAAGCACTCCCGGATTGGAGAAAAGGTTCTTGAAATTGTCAAGTGTAAGCCCGTGAGGGAAGAAGTACCCTACGTAATACCCCTGCTCGGCGCGCAGCGAGGTGAGCACTATCCAGAGGATGGGGAAAAGCCATATGACACCCAGGATCACTAAGAGGATGTACCCTCTGTTTGTCCTTGTGCAGCGCATTACCGAAACCAGGGTCCAGTAAGCCGCGATAATGCCGATAAAGAAACCGAAGCTCAGGTTTTTATTCAGGAATTCCGTGTAAAGCCCTGCGCTCTCAAAGATCTTCTTGCTGGAAAACAGCAGCAGTGTCCAGGAAACCGTTGCAACAGCCTGGAAGACCTGCCAGATCTTCATTCCGGCAACAGAAGTCTTAAGGAGCTGTACAACAGCGGAGACCGCTGAAAGCACCGTAAAAACAAAAGCACTCCACATTATGAGGTTCAGACCGAGAGGCCCGCTTTTTAGCAGGATCCCGGGCAGGAACATCACCTTTCCGTCCTTTGAAGCGTAGGGGAGGAAAAGGGCGATAAGCCCCGCAACAGCGCCGATAAAGGCTCCGGTATAGTATTTCAGGTTCAAACCTATAACTGTTCTCTTTATCATTGGAAGCCCTCCTCGTCCTTCATAGACCTTGACCGCGCAAAGGTCACAAGGGTGAAAGTAGCGGATATCACAAAGATTATGATACCGATGGTGGCAGCAAGGTTGTAGTCATTGCTGTCCTTTGTGAGTTTGTAAAGCCAAGTTACCAGCAGGTCCGTCTTTCCCGCTCCCTTAAAGTAATCGAGGGAGTTTGGTGCGCCGGCGGTCAGGAAGTAGATGGCGTTGAAGTTGTTGAAGTTGCCGATCAGGTTTGCGATCAGATAAGGCGCAGTGATGAACAGCATGTAAGGGAGCGTGATCTTGCGGAAGGTGGTAAAAGGGCCAGCCCCGTCGATCTTTGCGCTCTCATAGAGCTCGTTCGGGATGTTCATCAGGATACCGCTCACCATCAGCATTGTAACGGGAACGCCGATCCAGAAGTTCACCACGATGACGCTAACCCTGGCCCAGAGCGTGTTTGTAAGGAAGGGGATCGCCTTCTCGGTAAAGCCCCACTGCTGAAGGAGACCGTTGAATATACCTCTTTCCCCAAGCATTGTCGCAACAAAGCGGAGGGAAATAAAGCCGGGAACAGCGTAGGTTATCACGAAGATGGTGCGCCAGAACTTCTTAAGGTTTATGCCCTTGGAGTTGATGACCATCGCCAGGAGCATCCCGCCAAAATAGCAGGAG
>JAGDCQ010000160.1 GCA_017958465.1 Lachnospiraceae bacterium | reverse complement strand
CGGTTCACACTGGCATTTTCACGTTTTTGCCTGTTTTGCCAGTGCACCTATCCCCATTTGAGTATCTCGTTTTTGGCCTTCACACTGGCATTTTCACGTTTTTGCCTGATTTGCCAGTGCACCTATCCCCATTTTAGTATCTCGTTTTTGGCCTTCACACTGGCATTTTCACGTTTTTGCCTGTTTTGCCAGTGCATCAAAGCATTCCCGTAGACATATTTCTCCAAACAAACGGCGTCAGCAGTCATTTTGGGACAATAATAACATTTCAAGCACTGGCAAAACCCGCTTTTTTGAGGATTTGCCAGTGCACTTCTTGATTTCACACCCCAAAAATGCGATGACATGCACTGGCAAAATAGCGTTTTCTCCGATTTTGCCAGTGCCATTCTCATTTTTGATCTCATTGTTTCCTGTTCATACAGGCAGATTTGTGTTTTTGCCTGTTTTGCCTGTACACATATCCCCATCTCGGTCTATCTTTTTTATGCTTCATACAGGCATTTTTGCATTTTTGGCCATTTTGCCTGTATGATAGAGCATTCTTACACACATATTTTGCCAAGTGATCGGCCGCGCTTGGTGTTTTTGGCTTATGTCTGCAATTCAAGTACAGGCAAAAACCGTGTTCCCGGGGATTTGCCTGTACAAATCCAGATTTCACACCTCAAAATGCGATGACATATACAGGCAGATTTGCATTTTCCCCGCTTTTGCCTGTATCATTCTCTTTTTCACTACCAGGGGACGGTTCTATGGGTCAATTTCAACCTGTCGACTATTCTTTAAGTTCTGTCCCGGACAGGACCAATGCGGTCGCAATCCGGCGAGGCCGCCCCGCAGAATGGAGAACATGGGTGTGCTTACGACTAGGCGTAGCACTTAGGTCGTTCCAAGTCGAGTAGGGACCGTGCGGTTACACCGCTAAGGGCCCGTTAAGCGAGACGCCGGAAGGACCTTAGTCGCGGAGCTGTAAGTAAGCATACCCATGTCCATCCACTTCGGAGGGGCGGCCTAGCCGTACAACCACAAACCTGTCCTTGGTTCAAGTCCCCCCCGCAATTATCAAGCCAACTATGAAAAAAACTTGCATTGGTTGCCTTCATAGCATATAATTACTCTGATTTTGGTTTAGAAAGACAGCCGGCTGCACGCTTTGGCTAAAAGGTTCAACATGATACAAAAATACAACTTGGGAATAGATATAGGCTCGACAACTGTTAAAGTCGCCATACTCGACGAAAAAGGAACACTCCTCTTTTCCGACTATGAGAGGCACTTTGCAAACATACAGTCAACACTTGCGAGTCTTCTGAAAAAGGCATACGAAAGCCTCGGGGAAGCGGACATTACCGCAAACATCACCGGCTCCGGTGGTCTAACCATCGCAAAACATCTGGACTTGCCGTTCGTCCAGGAAGTAGTTGCCGTCGCAAAGGCCCTTGAACACTACGCTCCGCAGACTGACGTCGCGATCGAGCTCGGTGGCGAAGACGCTAAGATCATATACTTCACAGGCGGTCTCGAGGAGCGAATGAACGGAATCTGCGCCGGCGGCACAGGCTCATTCATCGACCAGATGGCTACACTCCTGCGTACAGACGCAGCAGGCCTCAACGAATACGCAAAAGATTTCAAGGCGATCTACCCCATAGCCGCGCGCTGCGGTGTTTTTGCAAAGTCGGATATCCAGCCCCTCATCAACGAAGGGGCGACAAAGCCCGACCTTGCGGCCTCCATCTTCCAGGCTGTGGTAAACCAGACTATCTCCGGCCTTGCCTGCGGAAAGCCTATCCGCGGAAATGTAGCGTTTTTAGGTGGTCCGCTCCACTTCCTGACAGAGCTTAAGGCAGCGTTCGTGCGCACCTTAAAACTCACCCCGGAAACCACGATTGCGCCGGAGAACTCTCACCTCTTTGCGGCTATCGGTTCCGCAATGAGCGCAGGCGAGAGTGAAAACGCCCCTGCGGTAAGCGCAGGCGAAGGTGTGCAATCCCCTGTGGTAAGCGCAAAAGAAGAAGTACGGTCCTCCGCAAAAAGTCTTGGCAGCCTTGTAAACACCCTTGAAACAGGCATAGAAATGGCTTTTGAAGTAAACCGCATGGAGCCCCTCTTTGCCGACGAGGACGAGTATTGCACCTTCAAGGCCCGCCACGACAAAAGCAACGTCCGCCGTTTTCCTCTCGAAAACTACAAAGGGCGCTGTTTCCTCGGTATCGATGCAGGTTCCACCACCACAAAGACCGCTCTCATCGGTGAGGACGGCTCCCTGCTCTACTCCTTCTACAGCAACAACAGCGGAAGCCCGCTTAAGACCGCGATCCGATCCCTGAAAGAGATCTACTCCCTGCTCCCGGAAGGCGCAAGGATAGTCCGTTCCTGTGCGACAGGCTACGGTGAGCAGCTCATAAAATCCGCCCTGATGCTTGAAGAAGGCGAAGTAGAGACTATCGCGCACTACAACGCGGCTTCGTTCTTTGATCCCGATGTGGACTGCATCCTTGACATCGGCGGGCAGGATATGAAGTGCATCCGCATAAAAAATAAGACCATCGACAGCGTCCAGCTTAACGAGGCCTGCTCCTCGGGGTGCGGCTCCTTTATCGAGACCTTCGCAAAATCCCTTAACTACGAGGTTGCGGACTTTGCCAAGATCGCGCTGTTCGCCAAGAACCCCGTTGATCTCGGCACCCGCTGCACTGTCTTTATGAATTCAAAGGTAAAGCAGGCGCAAAAGGAAGGCGCGGATGTTTCCGATATTTCCGCCGGCCTTGCGTATTCCGTCATTAAAAACGCCCTGTTTAAGGTCATTAAGCTTACAGATGCGAAGGACCTTGGTAAAAATGTTGTCGTTCAGGGCGGAACCTTCTACAATGACGCGGTTTTACGCGCATTCGAGAAGGTTTCGGGAATGCCTGCCGTAAGGCCCGACATCGCAGGTATCATGGGTGCTTTCGGCGCTGCGCTTGTCGCAAAGAAGCACTATCACGGCGAAGAGCCCACACTTATAAGCGAAAAAGACCTTGCGGAGCTTCGTTTCGAGACATCGATGACGCGCTGCAAGGGTTGTACGAACAGCTGCCTGCTCACGATCAACAAATTCACGGGAGGAAGGCAATTTGTGTCCGGAAACCGCTGCGAACGCGGCATCGGGCGCGAAAAGAACAAAGAAAACCTGCCAAACCTCTTTGAATACAAGCTTAAGCGCGTTTTCGACTACGAGCCGCTGTCCGACGAGGCCGCAAAGCGCGGTACGGTCGGCATTCCGCGCGTGCTGAACATGTACGAGAACTACCCGTTCTGGCACACGTTCTTTACAACGCTCGGCTACAAAGTAGTCCTTTCGCCGCTTTCATCCCATAAGATCTATGAGCTGGGCATCGAGTCGATCCCGAGCGAATCCGAGTGTTACCCCGCAAAGCTTGTGCACGGGCACATCCAGTGGCTGTTGAAGAATGACGTAAAGTTCATCTTCTACCCCTGCATCCCTTACGAACGCAAGGAGATCAAAAACACAGGAAACCACTACAATTGCCCGATCGTAACCTCTTACGGCGAAAACATAAAGAATAACGTGGAGGAGCTTCGCGACCCCTCGATCACTTACATGAACCCCTTCATATCGCTTGAAAGCGAAGCAATCGTTTCAAAGCGCCTTGTTGAGATCTTCTCGGAGCTTGGCATTGCCGACTATGAAGTGCGCAACGCCGCACTTATGGCCTGGAGAGAGCTCGAGCGCGCAAGAAACGACGTTAAAGCAAAGGGTGAGGAAACAATAGCTTACCTGCAAAGGACCGGAAAAACTGGCATTGTGCTGGCCGGAAGGCCTTATCACATCGATCCGGAGATCAACCACGGCATCCCGGAGCTTATCAACACCTACGGAGCGGCCGTGCTCACTGAGGACAGCATCTCGCACCTTGGCACGGTTGAGCGCCCGATGATCGTCGTCGACCAGTGGATGTACCACTCGCGCCTTTACGCAGCAGCTTCCTACGTCGCAAAGCAGAAAAACCTCGAGCTCGTGCAGCTGAACTCCTTCGGCTGCGGCCTCGATGCAGTTACCACCGACGGCGTAAACGACATCCTGTCGGCCGCGGGCAAGATCTACACCGTATTGAAAATAGACGAGATAAGCAACCTTGGCGCGGTAAAGATCCGCATCCGCTCGCTCCTTTCGGCGATACGCGACCGCCGTGAGAAGAAGTACGAAGCGCCGGTGCACTCTCCTGTCCACAACCGCGTGATCTTCACAAAAGAGATGCGCAAAAACTACACCATCATCTGCCCCCAGATGTCACCCATCCACTTCAAGATGGTGGAATCCGTTTTGCAAAGCGGCGGCTACAACCTCGTGATCCTTCCAAACGATAACCGCCGAGCTATAGACACAGGCCTTAAATACGTAAATAACGACGCCTGCTTCCCTTCGCTCATCGTTGTCGGCCAGCTGATGGATGCCTTGCTTTCCGGGGAATACGACCTTTCAAAGACCGCAGTCCTCATAACGCAGACAGGCGGCGGCTGCAGGGCCACAAACTACATCGGTTTCATCCGCCGCGCGCTCGCACGAGCAGGGATGGGGCAGATACCGGTAGTTTCGCTGAGCACAAAGGGACTTGAGAAGAACCCTGGCTTTAAGCCTACGGCAAAGCTGCTGATAAAAGCTGTCGAAGCCCTCATCTACGGCGATCTTTTCATGCGCGTGGTTTACCGCACAAGACCTTACGAAAAGGTTGCGGGCTCAGTAAACAAGCTCCACAAAGAATGGGAAGACCGCTGCATAGAACAACTGCAAAAAGGCAGTATTTCCGCCTTTAAGAAGAATGTCAAAGCGATAATAAAGGATTTTGACAGGATCGAGCTTGACGAGACCGTCAAAAAGCCACGTGTAGGCGTTGTTGGCGAGATCCTTGTAAAGTTCCTGCCCGCAGCAAACAACCACGTTGTGGACCTTCTGGAAGCAGAAGGCGCCGAAGCCGTTGTTCCGGACCTTTTGGACTTTTTCAGCTACGGTTTCTATGATGACGAATACAAGTACAAGTACCTTGGAAAGCCTAAGAAGGATGCGATCATCGGGCGTTTTGCGATCAGAGCCATAGATTTCATGCGAAAAGAAATGAACGAAGCCCTGAAGGAAAGCAAGCGTTTCAGCCCCGTGCCGCACATCAGGGAGCTTGCTAAATACGCATCCCCGATAGTTTCCGTAGGCAACCAGACCGGCGAAGGCTGGTTCCTTACCGGCGAGATGGTCGAGCTCTTAAAGTCCGGCGTGAACGGTATCATCTGTGCACAGCCCTTTGCCTGCCTGCCAAACCACATCGTCGGAAAAGGCGTTATCAAGGAGCTTCGCCGCTGCTACCCGGGCAGCAACATAGTTGCCGTTGACTACGACCCCGGTGCAAGCGAAGTTAACCAGCTCAACAGGATCAAACTCATGCTTTCCGCTGCAAAAAAGGCAGTGGCAGCAAACTCATAAACCGGGCAGGCTGACTCCTGCTCGATTTGACGGCAAAGAAAGACCGGCGCTCCGCAATCCGCGGAAACGCCGGCCTTTTCCGGTCTTATCACTTTTCTGATTTTATCATTTTTCACTCTTCAAGGTTATCCCTTTTCAAGGTTACCCCCAAAGCTCTTTTATGTGTTTTTTCACCTTTTCCTTTGACTTTGCCGGATCCTCTTTGTACCCGGAAGCTATCAGCTTCTCACCGAAAAGGTGCTCAGGCGTGGTATAAACAGCCACGGGCCATCCGTAAGGCTCCCCTTTCTTGTTTGTTCTCTGCCTGAAATCCCTCACGCAAAGGTAAAGCTGCATCTGAAGGGACGTGATAGTGCCTTCGAAGCCCTTCTCTCCGTCCTTTCCAAAGCCTGCAAGGTGCTTGACAACATTTGAAAACAGCTCATTGGAATCAAAAAGGTCCATTATCTTCTTTTCGCGCATGGACGCAAGGCCGTCCTCGTAACGGGCGTCGAAATCATAGCCGTTACGGCGGTAATTGGCAAATACGGGCAGCCACTCTTTCGAGATAAAACCTGCCTTCTTGTCGAAGAATTTGCCGTAGCAAACCTTGCCGCTCCTTGCTATCTGCTCGCGCCACTCCCAGGGATCGCGCTTCTCATCGCCGCTCCACCAGTAGTCGGGAGCTGTGTGCTCCTCGAGCGAAAACCCCTCGATATCATTCTTGAAAAGCGGACAAAAGCCCGTCTTTTCGATAAATGCTATGGCATCCTCCGCCGAATGCAGGCACCCTTTCGCCCGCCAGGGGATCCCGCGCATTATCCATGTACCGTTTTCGTTTCCCATCTTTTTCTCCTGTCAAAACAGAATACAGTTTCGCCTTACGCAAAGCATCAGGCGGCCGCTTTTTTCCGGAAGATCTTTGCAAAGAAAGCTTTCCTCTTCTTTTTAGCCTCCAGCCGCTCGCTAAGGTCTCTTGCCCCGACGCCGTAAACAAGGTAGAGCACAAGTCCCGAAACGATCATGATGAACACTGTTGAAGCGCACCGTCGCCCGGAAGCGTTGACGTTGTAGCCGTAGAGGCCCTCGTCAAGGGTCATGGCCTGCATTATCATGGCGTAGCTCTTAGCGTAAGAGCTTGCAAACGTTGCTGACATATCAAACTCTGTGAACAGCGCATTG
>JAGDCQ010000159.1 GCA_017958465.1 Lachnospiraceae bacterium | reverse complement strand
TGAGCACTCATCCTTTAACACATCATACGTTATCTCGACCTGATGGTTGAATTCCGGTCTTTGCAGGAGGTTGAGGATGGAACCTGCGCAGCCGGCCTTAGGGTTCATGGCCCCGATCACCACGCGGTCAAGCCTCGCCTGAACTATGGCGCCGGAGCACATCTGGCAGGGCTCGAGGGTAACATACATGGTGCAGCCCTCAAGGCGCCAGTCCCCAAGCTTCCTGCTGGCCTTGTCGATTGCAAGGAGCTCTGCGTGTGCAAGAGTTGTTTTCTTCGTTTTTCGTTTGTTGTATCCTGTCCCGACTATCTCACCGTTGCAGACTATAACGCAGCCGATGGGCACCTCGCCGAGCTTTGCGGCCCGCTTTGCCAGGGACAGGGCTTTTTTCATGTAATATTCGTCGTCCAAAGCTTCATTTCCTTCTTGCCCGGCGGCACAGCCGCAAACAGGCAGAGAGCACTATTATTTCAACGGATATTCTACCACATGTGGCGAAAAAACTCAACAATGTCCGCTTTACAACAACAGGCTGTTATGCTAAAATTTTATGTTGAAAAGGAAGACGGTTCAGTCCGGGCGTAAGTGCCCGGGATCTTAAGGAACGCAGGGCAAAACAATGAAAAAGTCTAGGTTTATTGCGATAATACTGGTTTTTGCAATGGTCGTTGCAGTAGCAGCCGGCTGCGAGGAGGGTCCACAGACTAAAGCTCCTACGCATGGTGTTACGGCAGGTGTGTTAAGTCCGTCCCCGAAACCGACGGATACTCCCGCTACGCCTACAGAAGCCCTTAACCCTACAGATGGGCCTTCACCGACAGAATCAGCGCAAAACCCTACAGACAATACCCCGACTCCCGAGGCTCCGACAGAGGCCCCTACGGAAACTCCTACAGAGGAGCCGACTCCTACGGAAGCCGTCACGGAAACTCCTGTTCCTACGGAAGTGCCGGCTACTCCCACTGAGGAGCCTGCGACCCCTACTCCTACGGAAACTCCGGCGACAAACACGCCTACTCCCACGGAAAAGCCTGCAACAAACACGCCCACTCCTACGGAGAAGCCTGCTACGCCTACACCTACCAAAGCGCCTACACCTACCAAAGCGCCTACGCCTACAAACACACCAACACCTACAAAGGCGCCTACAAATACACCGGTTCCGACGGCTACTCCGACGCCCGCACCCACCAATACCCCGACTCCAAGCCCGACACCTACGCCTGCTGCGCCTTCCGTGACGTTTACCGATGGTAAGGTCGAAGCGGCTGTAAGGAGTGTGCTCGGAAAATCCTCCGGAGCCATTACAGAGGCTGATGTCTTGGGTATCAAGTCCCTTAATCTTTCCGAAAAAGGAGTTACTTCGGTTGCGGATCTTGCTGTGTTTACGGGGCTTACCGAGCTCAATATCAGCTATAACAGCGTTTCGGATATTTCTGCCCTTGCAAACTTAAAATCCCTGAGCAAGCTTTGGGCAACAAACAACAGTATTTCGGATTTTTCCGCTCTTGCAGGGCTTTCGAGCCTCACGGAGCTTGACCTTTCCTACAACAAGATATCGGCCCTGCCCGCAATGTCGGGTATGTCAGGCCTGAAGAACCTTCGTCTTGTCGGGAACAGCATTACATCTGTCGACAATCTATCAGCCATAGCAGGGAACCTTACTTCCCTCTGGCTTGCTTTTAACAAGATCACTTCGATTTCGGCCCTTTCGGGACTAAATGCTTCCTGCACGCTGAACCTTGGCGGGAACCAGGTTTCCGATTGGAATCCCGTTAAGCATGTAAAAAGTGTTACGGGAAGACCTTGACAGAATCGCCCGGGGAGGATATACTGTTCAAGTCGCTGTTAAGTGACCTTTGGGTCGCTAGACAGTCTTAAACGTCTAAAATTTCCGTGCAGCCGGGGAGATAGCGGTGCCCTGAACCTGCAATCCGCTATAGCAGGGGTGATGTTCTGCCGAGGGTGTTCGTTTTGCGAAGCAGCCCGGTATAAGTGGCGTTGACGTTTGGGTCTTACACAATGGAAGCTTGTGAACCGTGTCAGGGCAGGAATGCAGCAGCACTAAGCGATGTCTTTCATGTGTTGTAAGTCAGCCTGGACTGAGTTAACTGTACCGGTAACGTTCGTGAGCGTCATTCGAAGCAGGGCGCACGGATTCTTTTTTTCTGAAATGCTTTCTGTCCGCATCCGGCCTTAATATGTGATCTTTTACACTACCCGGCGTTTGCCCGGTATGGAGGAATGGTATGGAGTTTGTGATCAATCCCGGAAATGTGAACAATGTTCCTGCGGGTGTTTATCTCGCCCGTGAAAATGAGCCCATGGAGTATGTTTTTATGGTACTCAAAGGGCAGATACTGCTTGAAAACGGCGGGTGCAGCGTTACGTGCGGTTCCGGCTGTTTTATTGGTTTAAATGACTATCTTGCCGGGAGATACACTTCATCTATTTTTGTAAAAGAGGATTCGTCGGTTTTTGCGTTCCCTTCAAAGGCAGAGAAGACGCCCGAGCAGCTGTTCAACACGAAGAAAGAGTATGCCGGCATAGCAGTCTGGACGCTTGCGCGGACCATCTACGATTACGACAGGCTCGAACACGAGCTGGAAGTAAAGGCAGAGGAATTGTCTGCCGCCGTTAAGCGGTTTTACGAGGAATACGTAAGACAGTCGAAAAACGCAGGCTTCCCGGAGGACCTGAAACTTGCCGACAAGCTTGAAAACTTCAAGCAGAGCAGGTTTACCGACGCCGATCTCCTCACATACTACATGGAGCTTATGAAGACAGGCGTTGAGAGCTGTAAAGCCTTTTTTGGCGAGTCCGCCCTTATGGCCACAAGGCATGTTAAGGAAGAGGCCGCGCTTATGAAGGAGATGCAGGACCGCTGCAAAAAAGCCGCGCAGTTCCTTGAAGAGGCTGTATATGTGCTCATAAACGGGACGAACGAAAACCTGTATATGAAGACGGTGGAGCTTATCCGCCGCCTTAACCATCTGAACAAGGACAGGACTGAAGCTGAAGGCCTTTTGGGAAAAGTAAAGGACGCCATCTTCGATTCCGTCATCTTCTTCGAGCAGAATATGCACTACGAGCTCCCTGTTGATATGGACTACATGGAAAATGCGTATTTCAGGGCTCTTGAAGGAGAGGAGGATGATGCGGCACCCGCTCCCGCACAGCTTGATGCGGCTGCTGTCTCGATCCTTCGAAAGTCACTTGCCGCAGGTGCCAAGGTCCTTACGGACTTTGCGGAATGGAACGCGGAACGTTCAAAGGAATTTATAGAATCCATAGAGAAGTTTGTGGCTGTTAAGAACAGGATGTCGTCGGACGAGACGTTAAGGGCGCTCAAACGCGATATCGCAAGGCAGTTCTACGAGCTTTACATGGACGTTTTTCTGAAGCAGGTCGGGAAAAAGGATATCCCCCAGGTGGCGGATCTTTTCCTGAACTACGGTTTTGTGGATGAGAGGCTCCTTAACGACGAACAGCTTATGGACCTTTGTTCACTGAAGCCTGACAAGCCCTCTGCTCCCTGCCAGGTCTACACCTTCAGGGAATGGCTCACCCTTGTATATGAGATGCGCCGCGTGCCTTCAAGGAGCGAGCTCGATATGGACTTCGAGGAGAGCCTGCGTGACCGCAAGAAGCGCGGTGAGATAACGGAAATGCAGATGACCTCCATCGCAAAGGACCCGCTGGAGTGGGTTTCTTACGAGGTCCACAATATGTTTGCCAGCAACGAACGTCTGCTCAACGGCCAGGTCACGACTTTCGTCCCTGTGCTGCATGAGGAAGGGCTTGCGGGCATACCCTCACGCCTTAAGGTCTCGAAGGATCGCGTAAACACTATGATCTCGCTTATCACGGTCAACGATCCGACGGTGTTCCACCGCGAGATAATCCACAACGATGCGGCGGCAAAGGTGGAGAGAGAGCCGATAATGAAGCGGGTTTACCCGGAGTTTATCCTGTTCCCGGTAAACGGCTCAAATATACTGATGTGGCAGGAAACATCGTCGAGAAAGCGCGACAGCGCGGGCAGGATCCTCATCCCCGTCTTTTTTGAGGGACCGGCGGAGGACGCCCTTATGAGGGCCCTCGGGCGCTTCAGATGGGAGCTTTGCAAGACTGTCATGGGGCTTTCCTGGAACAACATCCAGATAAAATCCCTCACCTCCGAATATTACGATTACATAACGTATTATCGTAAGAACCACGACCTCTCGGAGGAGCGCAAGGAAAAGATAAAGACCCAGCTCACAAAGGCGAGGAACAACATGCGCGAGGTTTTCGTGCAGGACTACGAGAGCTGGCTCAAATACGAATCAAACGGCGCAATGCGTATGAATAAGGTTGCCAGGGAGATATTCGCGACCTACATCCCGTTCCCGAAAGCAACAAGAACGGGGCTTGAGGCGCAGCCGGTGTTCGCGGATGCGTTCGGGCGGTTTGAGAGAAACCTTAAGAAAAAGATCTACGATACGGATCTGCACTACAAAAACCTGGCAAAGAACGGCGTTACCATAACGCCTGAGCTTGAGGAAACAAAAGAGTTTTACAATAATATTTAGGGGCCGGCTGAAGTTGTTCAGCCGGGAACGGTCAGGACTCATCAAAGGGGAAAAGATGGAAGATTATAAGACGATCGTAGCACTTGCCCACGTAAAGGAGCTTAGAAAAGAAGGGGATTACGAGGGCGCATACTCCATAGCCAAGGATATTGCGGTAAAGAAGGTAAGCGATCCGCTGGACTGCAATATGCTGCTGGATGTTTACAGGGAAAACGCCGATTACGAGCGTTCCATCCAGGTTGCTGAGAAGATCTACAAGCGCAATAAATCCAGGCACGCGCTGAATTCACTGGTGTACTTCGGGATAAAGACCAACGATCCCGTACGGGCAAGGGCTTTTCTTGAAAAGTATGATGAGGCGGCGCCAAAGGACCCTCAAAGGCTTGTCTTCAGGTACAGGATCCAGAAGCTTGAAAAGGCGCCCTATGAGGACCGTATCGCGACACTGGAGAAGTGGAAGAAGGAGCAGTATACGGAGCGCTGGGCTCTTGAGCTTGCAAAGCTTTACCACAAAGTGGGCGACGATTACAAGTGCCTTGACGAGTGCGACAATATAATCGAAACCTTTGAAGAAGGGGAATATGTTGACTGGGCGAAAACCCTCAAAGCGCACCTTCGGGGAGAAATGAACGTTATCACGCCGGCGGATGCCCCCGGTGTCTATCCGGAGCAGGAAACAGGTGTGTTCACTCCTGTAGGCGACGAGCCCGTTAGCCGGCCTGAGCCTGTTGCGTATGTGCCGGAGGAGCCTGCGTACAGTGAAGAGCAGTATCAGGAAAGCGCCGGGCAGGGCTACACAGAGGATCAGTACACGGAAGCTGAGGCGGCTGTTTTCACGGAGACAGCGGCGAAGGCACAGGCAGAGGCGGAAACTCAGGGAGAGGGTCCTGCTGCAGAACAGGGAGCCTCCTTAGAGGACGACTTAAGCAGGATGCTTGCGGAAACCGTCCAGACAGAGCTTGCCCTCGAAGGGACAGAGGTTGAAGGCACGGTTGTTCCCGAAAAGCTTAAGAAACAGAAGAAAAAACGTAAAGAAAAAGAGCCGGAGGCAGTGGCTTTCGCGCGAGTGGTTTCCGAGCCCGTTCCGGATACACAGGATGTTGTTGAGATAACGCAGGACACGCCTGTGCAGAGCAATGTGAACGGCGAGGAAGAGATCGAAGTTATCCAGAATTTTATGCGGTACTTCGAGGAAAACAGTACGGGAACCGTGAAGCTTCGCGATGACCATGAACCTGTTACCGAAATCCCCGGAGAGTTCGGAAATATGCTCAGGTCCGGCACAGTCGTGCTTGAGGATTATTTCGGCAACTATGCGAGGATAGAGGCTGTAAGGAAGCAGCTCATCAGGAGCCTTGCAATCCTTTTTGATCCCGTAAAGCGCGGGAGCAGCATGATCATTACGGGAGGTCCAAAGACCGGAAAGACTGCGCTCGCTAAGAAGATCGCAAAAACGCTCAACAAATTCAATATCTCGGATTCGAGGAAGGCGCTTATTGTAAACGCGCAGAAGCTCAACAGCGTAAGCCTCAAGGCGAAAGAGGAGCAGCTTAAGGGCTGCACGGTCATTGTGGAGGAGGCAGGATCGCTTTCTGACGACTCTGTACGGGATCTGATCGATTTCAGCGCCGCTCACGCCGAGGACAGCCTGCTTTTCCTTGAAGACGACAGGGTGAGGATAAATGAGCTTATGAGACTCCACCCGGATATTGGCGGAGTGTTCAACAACAGGATCCACCTTCCCCAGGAATACAGCGTGGATGAGCTGAAGGGCTATATATACGAGTTCTTTGTTAAGAATGATTATGAGCTCGAGACTACGGCGGATAACGCTATTACCGATAAACTCGAGAAGATCATGAAGATGAAGCCGGAAAGCCCGATTGATTCGGCGCTTGCTATTGCAAAGAGTGCCATGGAGGCTGCGGAGTCGAGGAATGCGGCGGCGCTCGCAGAGATGGTGAAGAACGGGAAGATCGAGAATTCGGATATCATGACGATCAGGGCAGAGGATATAGTATAGTATACTCGTCATTCGCAATCCGCTGCGCTACTTGCTCATGATGAGCGGGGTTTTTGCTGCTCCGCAGCAAAGGATGCATAAATATAGACAGCCCGCACCCCCACTCGTCATTCGCAATCCGCTGCGCTACTTGCTCATGATGAGCGGGGTTTTTGCTGCTCCGCAGCAAAATAGGCAAAAAATAAAAGGCTTCTTGAAAGCAAGCTTTCAGAAGCCTTTTGTTTTTTCCCTTTGTGCGGGCAGCGATTTTGCTTTATGTCATGTTAAATCTTATCTGTACTTCTTCTTTGAGTTTTTGGCCGCCTTGGGATTCTACCCGTTTTGTGACGTTCAGGG
>JAGDCQ010000158.1 GCA_017958465.1 Lachnospiraceae bacterium | reverse complement strand
TATCTGACGGAAGCACTAAGGAACGGAGCCGGACACATAGGGTATTTTATCAAGAAGGAATACCGCGGCAAGGGTTATGCCACGGAAGGACTTCGGCTCACGCTCGATGCTGCAAGGGATATAGTCCCGGAGACTGAGTTTTATCTGCGTGTGAACAAAGATAATCCCGCGTCACTTCGTGTTATGCAGAAAAACGGAGGAAAGATCGTAGGCGAAGATGAAGGGCATTTTTTCGTGAGGATCACAAATCCCGGGAAAAACCGCAGGATACGGCATTGCAGCAGCAAAAATGATTCTGGATATGATGAAAACGGATGGCAGGTATGATAAGGTATATCTTTGCTATATCGACGGCAACGAGGCAGCTCGTCACATGTATGAAAAACTGGGATTTAAGGCAACCGGTGAAGAAGATGAAGATGAAATAATAATGGTAAAAGAACTTGCGTAATGGCTTGCGATTAGCTGAAGCCTCGTTGCCTACGAAGGCCCCCGGCAGCCCTCGGTAAGAAACAGGTAATAAGCAAAGATTTTTAAGAATGCTGTGTTTATGCGGGTTTCAGCCACTGAAAAGTTCAGCAAGAGATAATCTCCGCAAAACTTCGAGGCACACAAATGCAAAAGAATACGCCCCAAATGGTCGTTAGGGAAGAATTGATTCTATGAAGTTGAAATAACGTATGTTATAATGTACATAGCGCCGTCACCATTTTGGATGGCGCTATTGTGCAGAATATGCCTAATAGATCGTAGTACTTAAGGAGAACGGATATGAAATGCCCATATTGCAGCACATTGGTCGATGATGACCTGAAGAGATGCCCTATATGCAACGCCGACCTCAGATTTTATGAACCTGAGCCGTGCAGTGTTATCCCTGACGAAAATGACTACTGTGCGGTACACGAGGAACATGACCACAAGGGCACGGATATTGAGAGGGCAAGACAAGAATACTATGAACACCATCCGAAAGTGAAGGAGATTGTCGACAGTAACCCGCAATTCCGGGAATTCGTGGACAAAAAGCTTAACGCAGATACAGAGCCACAGACATCCGGGGACGATACAACCAAAGAAACGTTTAAGAAATTCGCACAGCACCCGGTTGCAGGCTTCTTTCTCGCACTGTTCTTCGTTATACTTGTCGTCACATTGGTAGCAAACTTTGGCAGTTTGAGCCCTGTGATCACAGTGGTCGTCATAATCACAACCTTATTGTCGTTAAAGGGAACAAAGAAACGCAAGTAGCTTTTTGCGAAAACCTACAAAAAATCAGCCTTTACTTCAGATAAGCCTCCAGGTAGAGCCTGCAGCCCTCTTTAACGTCCATGTCGTTGCCGCTGTTCTCTATCATATAGCCTATGGTCTGGGACGGGATCACGATGCTGTCGGTCTTTAGCTCCTTCTTATGGGAGCAGGCCATTTTTTCAACCACCTCGTGCAGGTCCGCACCGCTGTAAGCCTCACGGTAGAGCTCCGCATCCTTATGCCTTCTGCGAAGACAGCACTTGTTGTGGCCAAGGCGCAGCAGGAGTATGATCCCCACCGTAAGCGGGATGATGACAGCGAAGGACACCCAGATGGGAACGCGGGTGGTAAAGCCGTAGAAATCGTTCCAGCCGCCGTTTTCCTCGCCTATGAACACCACCATCACCACATAAACCGTGGCGTAGATGAGGACGGGGATCAGGGCCAGCCCTGCCTCCGGGAGACGGATCAGGTGGCTGTTTATGAAGAAGCAGAACGCAACTATGCACAATATGGGACAAACGCCGTGAAGGAAGAACCGGGAGCCGGAGAAGATAAGGGCAAAGCCCTTGACCGGCGCCAGGATGAACAGTGACACAAGGAAAGTCAAGGATACGGCTGTTACGGCCACATGCATAAGGACCACCACCCAGTCGGGCAGGTGGTAATATCCTGTGCGGATACCGTCTATGGTATAGGGGAGGCACAGCATCATGGACAGGCCTGCCAGGATGTTGGAATCCACCGTGAACATGCAGAATGTCCGGATCCCCATATGGTCGAAGTTTTCATCAAAAGGCGTTACAAGGTTCATGGTCACGCCCGCGCAAACGCACACTGCCACTATGCTTGCGCTGATCAGCGCGAACAGGCACTGCATCCGGTTGCTCTGGATGGCAGGATCTTTCATGGCTATATCCTCCTATGACGGTTAAATACTGGATAAACAGATTTCCTTCATTTTAGCACACATCATACAGAAGGTCTATAAATAATTCTGCGTCCGGACTGTCAAAAAATCGGAAAACTGTTAAGAACAGTTTACCTGCCAAAGGATTTGTGTTATTATACTGGCAAAAGAGAGTAAAAGGATATAGTTATAATGCTTAATCAGTTTTCCAGAACCCAGTTGCTTTATGGCGAGGAGTCCATGAAAAAGCTTGCAGGCTGCCGGGTGGCCATATTCGGTATAGGCGGTGTCGGAGGATATGTGGTGGAGGGCCTTGCCCGCTCCGGTGTTGGCGCGATGGACCTTATAGATGACGACAGGGTTTGCCTTACCAACATCAACAGACAGATCATTGCGACCAGAAAGACCGTAGGCAGGTATAAAGTGGATGTCGCAAAGGAGCGTATCCACGACATCAACCCCGACTGCGTGGTCAGAACGTACAAAACGTTTTATCTGCCCGAAACACAGGATCAGTTCGACTTCACCGAATACGACTATGTGGTGGATGCCATCGACACTGTGACGGGCAAGCTTACGATCATAGAGAACGCAAAAAAGGCCGGTGTTCCCGTTATTTCCGCTATGGGCGCCGGAAACAAGGTGGATCCGACAGCCTTTGAGGTTACGGATATATATAAGACGACCCGCTGCCCGCTTGCGAGGGTAATGCGCCGTGAGTGCAAGAAACGCGGGATAGACTCCCTGAAGGTTGTCTATTCAAAGGAAACTCCCGTGCGGCCGTTAGAGGATATGTCCATCAGCTGCAGGCAGCATTGCATCTGCCCGCCCGGGACAGCAAGAAAGTGTACGGAACGCCGGGATATACCGGGCTCTACCGCGTTTGTTCCGTCGGTGGCCGGGCTTATAATAGCGGGAGAGATAGTAAATGACCTTACTGCATTTAAGAAGGAGGCTGATTCATGAGTAAAGTGCTTTTATTGAACGGCAGCGCCAACCTGCACGGCTGCACGGCGACTGCTCTTGAGGAGATGATCCGGGTTTTTGAAGCGGAAGGAGTTGAAACGGAGCTTATCCAGGTGGGTACAAAGCCGATCCGAGGGTGCATATCCTGTGAAAAGTGCGGCGATACCGGAAAGTGCGCATTCGACGATCTTGTAAACGAGGTTGCACCCAAGTTTGAAGCCGCCGACGGCCTGGTTGTCGGAAGCCCTGTTTACTACGCTTCGCCAAACGGCAACATCATCTCGTTTATGGACAGGCTTTTTTACAGCACCTCCTTCTCAAAGCATATGAAGGTGGGAGCGTCGGTGGTAAGTTGCCGCAGAGGCGGAAACACTGCAAGCTTCGACGTGCTCAACAAATACTTTACCATCAGCGGCATGCCTGTTGCCTCTTCTACATACTGGAATCAGGTGCACGGGTTTTCGGCGGAAGATGTGAAGAAAGACCTTGAAGGCCTTCAGACTATGAGAAATCTCGCAAGAAATATGAGCTTTATGATAAAGGCTTTTGCCGATGCCCGCGAAAAGTACGGGTATCCTGAAGTGGAACGCCATTACTTTACAAGCTTTCCGGACGGGAAATAAAAAACGTGACAAAAAAAGCGGGCCTCGAAGGCCCGTTCTTTTTTGATTCTTTCTTGTTATTTGGTGTTAAACAGATCCCTGTACCAGATCAGTGAATTAACGTAGGCATCGTAGACATCGTTGTCTTTTATCCCGCCGAGCAGGAGAAGACGGGACACTTCCTGGAAGGAGGCGTTTTCGTAAGCGGTCAGGAAGTCGAGGACAGAAGCCAGCTCACCTTCGTGGCGAAGGAGCGCATCCTGGATGCCGCGTCCCACGTTCACAAGCTTAAGAGCCTCCTCCATAGGCTTATCGAGGATTATATCAAGCACGGAGAAGAGCCCTGTAAGGAAAAGCTCGCTTGAAAGGCTTGCCTTTTCAAAAACAGGGGCAAGGTTCTCGGCAAACTTTGCACGGAGCAGCGAGAGCCTTGTGATCTCATTAGGCTTGTCGGCGCAAAGCTCTTTGGTCACAGCGGTATTTATCCATTTCTTCAGCTCTTTTTGGCCAAGCATCGCTGCGGCGTGCCGCACTGAGGTTATCTCGGAATTCCGGGACATACGGTTTACGAGCTTTAACATGGAGATAACGAGCGCTGTATCGCGGGAAATGGTATCTGCGGCCTTCGTAAGGTCAAAATCCGGAGCATTTATCACATTGAGGAGCTCAATGTAATTTGCCTTTAACGGAGCGATCTCCTTTCCGCCTTCAGAGACCGGAACGCGGAAAAACTCTCCTTCATACATGGAGAAGGCATCCTTGTCCGTAAGCGACTCATATTCCTCGCGGGTGTTGACGTTTACGGCTATAAGCTTCAGACCCGGGTATTGCTTTGCAAAATACGACCTTGCCACCGCAATGTTGATACGCTTGTGGTTGAGCAGTATATAGTCCGTGAGGTCGAGGATCGGCTTATATTCCTCGAACTGCGTGTAGGCAAGCCCCTTTATCGCAAAGGAAAAACCGGAGCTCTTAAGCTGTGTGATCCTTTTAACGTAACTTTCCGTAGGCTCTATACTGTTGTTCCCGAGAAGCACAACCTTGCTGTGATCCACGTGGCAGGCACTTTCCAGGTCTGTGAAGATGGAGATCTCGTTAACTTCAATGAAAACTGTGCGATCGTCCGAAACGGAGTCAAGCCCCATATTGTTTACGATCTCGAGGCCGGGAACACCTGCAGCCATATCGAGGCTTCCGGTGCCAAGAAGGCCGGGACGCGCAAGAAGGTTTTCACGCTGCGCAAAGATCGAGTATGCGGGTACATTCATTTTGTTGTCGAATAACGGGATAAGTGTGGCAAGCATGCTGTTCCCCCTGTATCAGTCGGGTCCGTAGCGGACCTTTAATATTCTACATCTAATATACCACAAAACTGCCGCAAATAACATAGAGTTTGAAAAAAATATATAATCCAAAAAATACAAAGTGTTTCCTAAAAAGGTCAAAAAAAATATTTATTGACAAACCATGGGTGGTGTAATATAATCAGATTATGAAAAGGAGGTGTCGCACATGAAAGTTAAAGCTATTTTTCTGGCTTTTTGTATCGCTTCTATGGTACTTTTTGTTTCGGGGACTGCTTTTTATGGCAAGGGTCAGGAAACAGAGGCAGTTGACAGCCTCTACTCAACGCCCGGAGATGTATTGAAGAGTGATACCGGCGAACTGCTGGATTATTTTTTGAACTCGAAGTTCTTTATATCAGAAGCACTTTTGGATAGATGGGTTCCCGGTAAAATTCTAAACGATGAACCGGGCTATGGCTCCGTCGCCCCTGCAAGTATAACCGATTATACGAAACACTCTGCTTTTTCTGAGTTGATAAAGAGGGAAGACTTCTTTTCGGAATTGGATAAGAAAGCATGCGAGTACTATGCAAATAAGGATATTGCATTTGGAGAATACAAGATATTCTGCATTCTGTATCAACCTGTTTTACAGGACATGGTAACGGACAGTGAAAAACTGAAGTCTGATTACATATGGCTGTACAAGACACTGGAAGAAGGCGAGTATTCAAAGCTTGGGAACAAGCAGGTGATGGCCGGAGTTACCTATTCTTATGGAGGAGTCGTTTATTCGGCCAGTAA
Source organism: Lachnospiraceae bacterium (assembly GCA_017958465.1). Lineage (GTDB taxonomy): Bacteria > Bacillota > Clostridia > Lachnospirales > Lachnospiraceae > SZUA-448. Next base: position 1,704 of record JAGDCQ010000158.1, on the reverse strand, counting down.
TTATCCTGCTACATACTTTGTAGCGAGTCGGGATTTTACATCAACTGAAATAACAGACATGAATTCAGAGATTTTTAACTATTTCGGTCTGTCCCCGGTTTATTCCCCATCATCAAGATATAATTGTCATTCCTATGCGTGGTACCGAATGAAAAATAATAATACATACTGGATAGACTATCCCGATTCTTTCAGATATGATCCGGTTTGCAGTACTGTTAATGCTTCTTCTGTTCAGGCAAAGGATATTGTGGTTTACTTTGATCATGACGGAACGCCACTCCATTCCGGAGTTGTATGGAGTGTGACCGGTGGTAACGTTATTATCAGGTCAAAATGGGGACCATATGGAGTGTATGATCATTCGATTTCCAACGTCCCTTCTACTTATTGCGACTCGTATACCGGACTCCCCAACGTTGTATACTACAGATACCATGATTATACTAATGGATATGCCGGACAGGAATATCACAGTGGAAATAGCCATTTTTATTATTATGCAGACACTTGCAAGGTTTGCCTTAAGCAGACAAATCTCCATTGGGTGGAAGTTCCGTGCAGTGGACCTCCTTGTTTCGTTCCAATCATGAATCATGAGGATGAAGAAGAACAATAGAATACAGAGTAATATAGTTACGGTTCCCGTGAGGCATTATAGCAGCACGGGAACTTTTTTGCCGTTCATATATCCCGGGCGACCGCTCATGTCAAAACTATTCACTTTTTGCGGGAGTGCGGGTATCATAGCGTGCACAGGGCAGGCGCTGGCGTGTTTGAGCAGGCGCCAACCCTGAAAAGAACAAAAAGGATGAATGCTATGGATAATGTGATAGTAACAGAAGGCCTTACAAAGCGTTATAAGGACAAGACAGCGGTGGACGGCATCTCGATCACGGTACCGGAGGGACAGCTTGTGGCGCTGCTGGGAGTTAACGGAGCCGGAAAGACAACCACCATCAGGATGCTTTCGTGCCTTTCAAAGCCCACCGCAGGGAAAGCTTTCGTTTACGGCAGGGATGTAGAAAAGGAGTCGGAGGCTGTAAAGCGCCTGGTGGGGATATCCACACAGGATACAGCAGTTGCGGAAAACCTGACAGTCCGTGAAAACCTTGAGTTTATGGCAGGGATCTATCTTGAAAAAGGAAAAGTGAAGACGGCAGTGGATGAAGCGATAAAGGCATTTTCACTTTCCGAATACGAGAACAAGAAGGCAAAAACACTGTCGGGCGGCTGGAAGAGGAAGCTTTCAATAGCCATGGCCATCATCGGAGAGCCGAAAGTCCTGTTTCTTGACGAACCGACGCTGGGGCTGGACGTCCTTGCAAGAAGGCAGCTGTGGCGCGAGATAGAGGCCCTGAAGGACAGGATGTCCATCGTGCTCACCACCCACTACATGGAGGAGGCAGAGGCGCTTGCAGACAGGATATTTGTAATGATAAACGGCGTTATCGCTGCAGAAGGGACGCTCGCAGAGCTTGAGGCCGCTACAGGCAAAAAGGGCCTTGAGGAAGTGTTTGTGAGCATTGCGGAAGGAGAAAGGGTATGACTTACAGGACCATTAACTTTACGAAAAGAAATCTGAAAGAGATGTCACGTGATTCTCTGAGCTATATATTCTGTGTGGCTTTCCCCCTGGTGATGCTGGTGATAATGTCCGTAGTCAACTCGAGTATCCCGAAGGAATCCGGGATGACGCTGTTT
>JAGDCQ010000157.1 GCA_017958465.1 Lachnospiraceae bacterium | reverse complement strand
GGTTTGCGGTAAGGGTATAAACTTTGCCGATAATGCCGCTTGCAAGCTCTTCGTCGATAAGTTTCCTCGACGGCATATACCTTGGCCAGATGGCCTCAGAAACGTACACGCCTTTTTCCTTGGAAAGCCGCATTATCTCACGGGCCTGCTCTGCATCCCGGCAAAAAGCCTTCTCGCAGAGAGCTGGTTTCCCGTGCTCCACACAGAGCTTCATATGGGCAAAGTGGTGCGAATGGGGCGTTGCAATATAAACCAGCTCCACCTCAGGGTCCGAGAGCATCTCCTCATAGCTTCCGTAGGCTTTTTCGTACCCGTGGTCCTTTGCAAATCTTTCTGCCTTTGCAAGATCGCGGGAAGCAACGGCGTAGCAGTTTACTTCTTTCATCTGTTCAAGTGTGCGTGATACGGATCCCGCAATGGAACCCGCGCCTAAGATCCCTATTTTCATATCCTTCTCCTTTGTGTTCTTTCGGACAGCGGCAAACACCTTCCCACCTGTTTACGCTTAATCTTTCACCGTCTTTTCAAACACAATGTCTTCCGTGCACGGCACCTTGTAACGCCAGTGAGTGGCTGTACCCCCGGCATTGTTGTACCAGTTGCCCGTTATCTCGTTTCTGATTGCCAGGCGGTCCCCCATCTCCTCCATCTCAAAGAGCAGGATCCTCTTTTTGGGGTGGATATTCGGGCAATGGAGCGACATCATAAGCTTTCCGCCAAAGGACTTAAAGAGCATGGCATGTCCGCCGTCCAGGGCGTAGAGCGGAGTTTTCTCCTGCACCCAGGGACCGTGAACGGTGCCGCTCATAGACCTTGCGTAGCCCACAGTGTAGCCTCCCTTTTCCGAGAAGCTCGACCAGAGCATTATAAGAGTCCCGTTCTTCATCCTGTAGAGGAAAGGACCGTCGGTCACAAGGCTTCCGCCATTGTCCGAAGTCCCGCGCCACGGAGCGTCCGATGCCCTAAAGAGGATCTCCGGCTCAGAAACCGCCTTTGAAAGGTCGTCGCTGAGCTTAATTGCACATATCTGACCGTCGTAAACCTGCATCCATTCATGGCAGAATACCATCCAGGGCGCTCCCTCGGCGTCGGTGAACAGCGTTCCGTCCAGGCAATGCCAGCCTTTCGGCGTAACAGGGCCGTCGCCGACAGGTGTAAAAGGCCCCTCGGGGCTGTCTGAAACAAGGCACTGGCAGCCTCTGAACTTTCCGTCGGCCCTGAAGGAAGAGATCAGGTAATACCTGCCCTTCCAGATATGGCACTCCGGAGCCCAGTAGTCCCTGTCTGCCCAGAAGCTCCCCTTCTTAAAGCATATCTTCGGCTCGGACCAGTTAACAAGGTCCGGCGACTTTAATACATAAAAGCAGGGCTCGTCCGACTTCGCGGCCGGAAAGCGGCTTGTATCCGCAAACTGAACGTAGGTATAATAAAAACCGGTCTTTTCATCTGCAAGGATGAAAGGATCGCTGATGTGTACATCTCTTATGCTGTAAGGAAATCCGTCCATTTAGCCTCCTGTGCTGTTTTCAGCGGTATTGTTTAAGATGCTCTTTATGTTCGTCTGTTACGCGGAAACTCTCGCAGGCCTTCTGGATCGCCTTTTTATGTGTCCAGGGCTCAAGCCTGCGCTCCACGATATAGGGAACGGTCTCTTCGTATTTCTTTGCAAGGGCTGTCGCGAAATACCAGGCTACCATCATCTTGATGTAGTAGTCCTCACCCTTCACTCCCGCAACCCACTCAAGGTATTCCGGTTTGAAATCATCACCCAGGAACTCGTTCATCAGGATGCGGATCCCGAACCTCGCGGTATAGACGTGGTCCGAGGCGATCCACTTTTTTATATAGGGGAGGATGGCCGCATGGTTCTTAGTGAAAACCTTGGGGCTCGACTGGTCGCACACGGGCCAGCAGTCCACGTACGGCAGAAAATCCTCCACCGCCTTCACGCATTCGTCAAAGTCCTTTATCATTGCGATCAGGAAAAAGTGAACAAGGTTTTCCTCGTAGTACTTGTGTGGCAGATCCTTCAGAAAAGCCGCTGCCTCCGGCGTTCCCTTAAGCTCCTTTGCGATCCTTCTCATATCCGGCGTCCTTACCCCGAGGACAGTATCCTTTGGGATATTCGGTACCAGATTGCTCTGGAAATCCTTAAACTCCGGACTGCTGCAGGCTTCAAGCCTCTCATATACTTTCATGATCAACCTCCGTCAGGTGGACAGTTTGTGGCAAATCAGGCTCTCCCCTGATACTCGAGGATCCCCTCTTTTACTGCTTCCTTGACCTTGTCAAGATGGTGACCGTAGCAATGGTCGTCCCCTTCGATGGCAACAAGCCTGCAATCGGCATATTTAGATGCCGCATCCCTTGAATCGCTGATGGGAACGGCTCCGTCGTCATCGCCGTGGATAATGAGCACTCTGCCCTTGAAGGCCTTTATGGCCTGATCTGTATCGATTGTCTGGGCAACCCTGATATAGTTCGATCCAAGGCTGTTGCGGTTCCAGGTGTGGAGCTCACAGGGAACGTTGTCGGGATCGAATGGTGTCCCAAGCAGGTTGCCCTCTTTTGCGCCTCTCGGGATGATGATGGCGGGCGACAAGGGGATCAAAAACTTCACGCTCTCCCTGACCATAGGGGCTACAAGCATGGCAAGAAGCCCGCCCTGGGAGTGCCCGCTGATGTAGATTTCAGTCACGAAATCCAGGCTCTTTGCGTGATCGAAGGCACAAAGAGCGTTGCTTATCCACTTGAACAGGGTGTGATTCCTGAATTCACCTTCGCTCTGCCCGTGGCCGTAAAGGTCCACCCTGAGGGTTGCGACACCCACTTCGTTCATGGCTTTGGATATCT
>JAGDCQ010000156.1 GCA_017958465.1 Lachnospiraceae bacterium | reverse complement strand
CTCTGCCAGGTTCCCTGCGAACTCGTCAACCTTACGTATATTCTTGGTGATAGTGCTCACCACGGCGATAACGCCGGCTGCCACTGCGGCCACAGCGATTACGCCCACGATGATGAGCTGCATGGTGAGCTGTTTTGTGGACTCTTTGATCTCGTCCTCGTTGATATGAAGGATCAGCTTCCAGCCCGTAGCGGAGATAGGCGCATAATAAGCGTTCATCTTTATGCCCTTGTCGTCGCTGAACTTGGACATACCGATCTGCTCGCCCATCATCTTCTTGCCGAGAGCCGCCATTGAGCTGTTAACATCTTCAGCTATCTTCTTTTCCTTCTTGATCCTCTCGTCGTCAACACCGGCTATGAAAACGCCCTTTGAAGTAACGAGCATTGCCTTGCCGGTCTTTCCGACGCTTATCTCATCCACCAGTCTGGTCATGATGTCCAGCGTGATATCCACCGTCACGCAGCCGAGATACTTGCCGCCAACATTAATAGGTGCTGCGCATGTGGACATGATGGTGTCAGAGGTAGGGTCATAGTAGGGATCGGTAAACTGCGCGTCTTTGGCGTTAACGCACATTGTATAGTATTCCTGGCTGAAATAGTCGTATTCCGCGTTGCTGTAATCGTAGGTAACAACATAAGCAGCCCCATCCTTATAAACGTAAGGACCTACATATTCCTGGGCAGGATCGTAGGCGTAGGGCGCAAACCAGATACCGCTGCCGCTGCACACTTCGTTATCGGCGATAAGGTTTTTGATAAGCTCGTGATACTCCTCGAGTGACAGGACATCATACGTATTTTCCACAGTATTTGCAAAAGCGTTTGCAAGGTCGTGGACGGAGTTCAGGTACTCGTTCATCTTTCCTTCCCAGGAGCCGAGCTCTGCCTGCATGCGGGCTTCGATCTGCTCGTTGATGAGCTTGTTGCTGAAGCGCACCGCTATAAAGGTCAGGAGCGCCATGGCGATTAGGATCACGGGTAACGTTGTACTCAGGATCTTGGTGCTGATCTTTTTGAATTTCGGCATACTTTTCTTGTGGAGTTTGCCCTCCACCCTCCTTTCGTTATAAACGCAATTGCAATTCACAGTACAAAAAAGCGCAAAAACGCCTTTATATATATATCGGCATTTTTGCGCAAAAACTTTAGTTTTTTCTTTTTATCGCGGCCGGTCGATCGAAGCTTAAGTCATCTTTTCAAAGCTCTATTTTCTCAGCCCCAAGGTATTCCGCTTCCCTTGCGTCGTGCGTAACGAGGATCACAAGTTTCCCTGCCGTAAGCTCCTTTACGGTATCCATGATCCTCTGCTTCATGCCCTCGTCCACTGAGGAAAAGGGCTCGTCCAGCAGCAGGATGTCGTAGTCGGCGGCAAGGGCCCTCGCGATAGCCACCCTGCGCTTCATCCCGCCGGAAAGCTCGCTGATGCGTGATGTGATCTCCTTTTCAAGTCCAAGCCTTTTTAGCATGTCTGCGGCTTTTTTGCTGTCCCGGCACACAAAGGTCACGTTTTCAAGTGCATTTAGCCAGGGCAAAAGCCTGTCCTCCTGAAAAACATAAGAGATACTGCCCTCCGCGGCAACAGACCCTTTGTAATCCTTGTCGATCCCGGCGATCATGTTCAAAAGCGTAGTCTTTCCGCGGCCCGAAGCCCCTGTAACTGCGTAGATCCCGGCTTTTGGCAGCGTAAAAACAAGATCCTCAAAAACCTCTTTTTCTCCAAACCGCTTTTCACGGATATCAACCTTCACCATTTCCCGTCCCCCTCTTTTTTTCGTATTTTGAGATAAGACGCGCCACCAGTGTCTCTATGAGCATGCTTATGATTATTATGGTCACGGTCCAGGCAAAGAGCTCGTCGGTCATAAGGTAGGTCTTGGCGTTCTGAAGGTTAAGGCCGATGGAGCGCCTTGTGTAGCAAAGGACCTCCGCTGCGACCCCTGCCTTCCAGGCAAGGCCAAGGCTGGTCTTAAGGCCGGAAAAGAAGAAAGGCGCCACCTGGGGCGTATAGATCTTTGTAACGACAGACCACCTGTCGACCTTGAAGAAACGGGCCATTTCAAGGAGTTTCCCGTCGGTCTTCTTTATCCCTGTCTTCACGTTCCCAAAAACGACGGGCAGGACCATCAAAAGCGAGATCACCACAGGGATGTAGGCCTTATCAAGGATCACAAGCGCAAGGATGATAAAGGAAGCCACAGGCGTTGCACGGACCACGGAGAGCGCAGGGGATATAAAAGCGTCTGCAGGCCTAAAGGCCGCACAGAGGATCCCAAGCAGGAGTCCGAGCAGGACACCCGCCAAAAGCCCCGCAAAGATCCTTAGAACCGAGAAGAATATGGCGGTGTAAAACGCGCCCGTTCCGGCAAGCGACACAAGTTTCCTAACAACCGATACAGGTGTTGGAAGGACTACCTCCTTGTTCACCGCAAGAGCCGCAAGCCACCAAAGCCCTACCCAAATGAGCAGGACTATGGCTTTGCGGATCAAGTTTTTAAGGAAGCTGTTTATCTTCATTCGATCACTTTACAATAAGATAGAAAGAGTCTGCGGGCATCTCGCCGCCTACAGAAGCGGGATTGGCGTTGAACAGCACGTCGAGCATGCCTCTTACCATGTTCTTCATGTCATCACCCTTGATCATAACGATGTTGCAGTTCGGGATAGCCTTCTTTGCAACGGCTGCCTTCGGGATGATGCCTGCTGCCTCGCACATTGCTGCAGCATCGTCGATGTTCTTGTTTACGAAATCCACTGAAGCCGCGTACTCGGTAAGGAATTCCTTAACTACGCCCGGGTTTTCGTCAGCAAATTTCTTATTAATTATGATGCAGCCCTGCACCATATCCGCATCCGCAACCTTCTTCCACTCTGCCGTGAGGTCAAGCGCTATGCGGATGTCCTTGTTGCCCACCATTGCGGCTGTAACGTTGGGCTCAGGGAGCATGCCGAGCACTACATCGCCTGCGGACATCTTTGTTGCAAGCTCGCTGTGCTCTGCAACGTACTCGATGGTGATGTCCTTCTCGGGATCGATCCCGTTCTTTGTAAGGATGTAATTCAGTACATATTCAGGGTTTGAGCCCTTTCCTGTAGCGTAAAGGGTCTTGCCCTTAAGGTCTGCAACGGAATTGATGGTATTGCCGTTCTCAAGGATATAGAGCACGCCAAGGGTGTTGACGCCTGCCACATAAAGCTCGCCGCCTGTCTTCTTATAAAGAACGGAAGCAAGGTTTACGGGAACAGCTGCGATATCGTAGTTGCCCTTGATGACCTCTGCCGAGATCTGGTCAGGAGCAGACGCAATATTGAAATCATACTTGAGTTTCAGTGAATCGGGTGCGTTCTTGCTGTCGTTGATGAGCTTTGACATACCGATGCCTGTGGGTCCCATAAGGGTGTAGACCTTAAGTTCCCTGTCAAGAGTGGTCTTTTCCTCTTTGCCGCAGGCTGCAAAGGAAAGTGCGAGCACGGCAACAAGCGCCAGGGCGATGATCTTCTTTAAGCTTTTCATTATTCCTCCGTAACGGACAGCATACATTAACCGCAAGCCGGTTTCCTGCCCGTTTCTTTTAATGTGATACAGATTCAGATTTCCTTGAGCTGTGTTCTCGAGAGCACAGTAATGAGGTTTTTGTCCTTTTTTACGGCACCTGCCTTTTCAAGGGCGTCTAAGGTCCTGTAGAGCGTTGCCCTTCCTATGTTCAGGAAAGCCGCAAGCTTTGACATATTTACGGCAACGGAGACGCTGTCTGCGGTAGTGGCATCAAGAAGATACCCTGCCAGCTGCTTTTGCACGTTTCCCGCAGTGTAATAGGCCAGCCTCCTGTTTAAGAACCGTATCCTGTCTGTCAGGAAGGCGATGTAGTTTTCCGCAAAATCCGGTTCTTCCCGGACCAGGGTCTGCACGTCTTCCATGGAGATGGCAAGGACCTTTCCCGGTTTCAGCGTGTTTACAACCGTTTTAACGGGGTCGCTCCCTCCCCGGTCAAAAAGTCCGGTGACACCCGTCACGCTCCCTTTTTCAAGGACGTTTAAGGTGACACTGTTGCTCTGGACGGTAAGGACTCCGGAAAGGATCACGAAGAGCTTTCCGCTGCAGAGATCCATTTTCTCGTCCTTTTCAAGAGCGATCATCTCTCCCAGGGCCAGGGCTTTCTTCACGGCGCCTTCGCAGCCGGAAAACAGCCTTGAGTTTTCAAGGATCCCGGAAACCTTTTTGGATTTTGCCTCTGTCAGGACTGCCAAAACATACACCTCAAAATCTGTTTCATTTGATACACATTTCAACACATATTATATCAAAGAAAAAAAAATGTCAATACCAATTTATTGCACTTGATTTTTCGCCTCAGAGTTGATACAATATTAACGATTATGGGTAGGATTAAATTCCATTACTCTGTCTTACCATACAAAATCCAATCAAAGGAGGGGCTGATATGTCCCAATTAAGCGAAGCTGCCGTTGCTCAGATCACCGAGATCTGCAGCAGGTATGAAAATGAACCCACGCCGCTTATGATGATCCTCTCAGACATCCAGAAGGAATATGGTTATATTCCGCTTGATGTTCAGGAACTCGTTTCCGAGAAGACAGGCATCTCTGTAGCAGAGATCTACGGCGTAGTTACGTTCTATTCCTTCTTCTCTCTTAAGCCGAAGGGGAAATATGTCGTTGGTTGCTGCCTTGGTACCGCATGTTACGTAAAAGGCGCCCAGAACGTTATCGACAAGTTTTCCGAACTCCTCGGCATCAAACCCGGCGAGACCTCAGATGACGGTCTTTTCACTCTCGATGCTCTGCGTTGCATAGGCGCATGCGGTATCGCACCCGCTGTATCCATCAATGGTCAGGTTTATCCTAAGCTCAGTGTTTCGGATGTTCCCGGTATCGTTGAAAAATACAGAAATGGGGAGGTGGCATGATGGAACAGATCAAATCGTTTGAACAGCTTGAAAAAGCATCATCATCCTGCACCAAATGTCTTGAAGACAAGCTCAAAGGCTTTGAAGGCAAAAGAGCCGTAGTTCTCTGCGGTGGTACAGGCTGTATCTCCTCTCACTCTACCGAGATCATGGAGGAGTTCAAAAAGCAGTTAAAGGAGCGCGGCCTTGAGAACGAGATCTCCGTTAACCAGGTTGGCTGCTTTGGTTTCTGCTCACAGGGTCCTTTCGTTAAGATCTACCCTGAAGATACTCTTTACAGACTCGTTAAGATCGAGGATGTTACAGAGATCGTTGAAAAAGATATCGTTGGCAAGGAAGTTGTTGAGAGACTTCTTTATGTAGACCCCGCTACAGGCGAGAAGGTTGCTAAGCAGGAGGATATCAACTTCTACAAGAAGCAGCGCAGGATCGCTCTTCACGCGTGCGGCCAGATCAATCCCGAGGACATCAACGAGGCTCTCGGCGCAGGCGCATTCAAGGGTCTTGCTAAGGCTCTTACCATGAGCCGTGAAGCAGTCTGTCAGGAGGTTCTCGACGCAGGTCTCCGCGGCCGCGGTGGCGCAGGCTTCCCTACAGGCCGTAAGTGGATGTTCGCCATCAACGGCGACGGCGACAAGTACGTTGTATGTAACGGTGATGAGGGCGACCCCGGTGCATTCATGGATCGTTCCATCCTCGAAGGTAACCCTCTTGGCGTTATCGAAGGTATGATGATCGCAGGTTACGCTATCGGCGCTCAGAACGGTTATTTCTACGTTCGTGCGGAGTACCCGATCGCTGTTAACCGTCTTAAGATAGCTATCAAGCAGGCTGAGGAGCTTGGTCTCATCGGAGATAACATCCTTGGCACAAACTTCAGCTTCAGAGTACACATCAGACTCGGTGCGGGCGCATTTGTCTACGGTGAGGAAACAGCGCTTCTTAACTCTATCCAGGGTCAGCGCGGTATGCCTCGTCCCCGTCCTCCGTTCCCTGCTGTAAAGGGTCTCTGGGACAAGCCCACCGTTGTTAACAACGTTGAGACACTTGCATGCGTTCCTTACATCCTCCGCGAGGGTGCAAAGAAGTTTGCAGAATGCGGCACAGAGAAGTCCAAGGGTACCAAGGTATTCGCTCTCGGCGGCAAGGTAAACAACGTAGGTCTTGTGGAAGTTCCCATGGGTACCACACTCCGCGAGCTTATTTACGACATAGGCGGCGG
>JAGDCQ010000021.1 GCA_017958465.1 Lachnospiraceae bacterium | reverse complement strand
TTAGGCGCGGGTTCCATTGCGGGATCCGTATCACGCACACTTGAACAGATGAAAGAAGTAAACTGCTACGCCGTTGCTTCCCGCGATCTTGCAAAGGCAGAAAGCTTTGCAAAGGACCACGGGTACGAAAAAGCCTACGGAAGCTATGAGGAGATGCTCTCGGACCCTGAGGTGGAGCTGGTTTATATTGCAACGCCCCATTCGCACCACTTTGAACATATGAAGCTCTGTGTGGAGCACGGGAAACCCGCTCTCTGCGAGAAGGCTTTTTGCCGGGACGCAGAGCAGGCCCGTGAGATAATGCGGCTTTCCGGGGAAAAAGGCGTGTACGTTTCTGAGGCCATCTGGCCAAGGTATATGCCGTCGAGGAAACTTATCGACGACGAGCTTGCAAGCGGCATTATCGGCAAAGTTTATACCCTTACCGCAAACCTTTCCTACACCATATCCCACGTGGAGCGGATCATCAGGCCGGAGCTTGCCGGGGGCGCACTCCTCGACATCGGCGTTTACGGCATAAATTTCATGCTCATGCACTTTGGGGATGACATCGAGAGGATAGAGTCCTCCGTACGCTTTACGGATACAGGTGTGGACAGCGACGAGTCCATAACGGTGTTCTACCGGGACGGACGTATGGCGGTGCTCACCCACAGCATCTACCCGCGCTCGGACCGCAAGGGCATATTCCACGGGGACAAAGGGTATATGGTGGTGGAGAACATCAACAATCCGCAGGAGATCAATATCTTTGATACCTCCGACAGGCTGTTGAAGCACATAGATGTTCCAAAGCAGATAAGCGGCTACGAGTACGAGTTCCTTGAAAGCATGGACTGCATTGAAAAGGGCCTTAGCGAAAGCCGTTCCATGCCTCTTTCCGAGTCCGTAAAGATGATGGAGATAATGGACAGGGTAAGAGAAGCCTGGAAGAAATAAAAATTTTTGAAAAACCGGGGATGAGATGATGAAAAAACACGTTTTTTTAGTATGTGAGCTTGTGTGCATGCTGTTTACAGGACTTGCAGGATGCGGCGAAAAGGGCTCAAAAGGCCCGGGGGACGGCCCTGTTGGGACAGGTTCCGCAACGACACCTGCAGTTGAGCGGAATGCCGTCCCTGCGCACACATCTTATGTGACGGATGAAATGTATGAAAATGCCCTGAAGTTTGCAAACGTAAACCTTTCGAGGCTCAAAGCCGTTATGAAGAAGGCGGAGGCCCGTAAACCTGTCACGGTTGCTGTGATAGGTGGCTCTATAACCCAGGGCAGCAGTGCCACAAAGCCGGAAAACAGCTATGCTTCCATCATGAAAAAATGGTGGCAGGAGACATTCCCCGAAACAACCATAAACTATGTGAATGCCGGGATCGGCGGGACGGATTCTTATCTTGGCGTCCACAGGATGGGGCCGGACCTTTTGGACTATAACCCCGATTTTGTGATCGTTGAGTTTTCCGTAAACGACGCAAACAACAGCTTTTATAAGACGACCTATGAAAACCTTGTCAGGAGAGTGATCCTGCAGGACAATTCCCCTGCGGTGCTCCTGCTTTACATGACACAGGACGACGGCACCTCAGCCCAGAATAATCACGTTTATACGGGCTTTAACTACAAGCTTCCCCAGATCAGCTATCATGACATGATCTTAAAGGAGCTGGAGGCGGAGAGGATAAAGTGGACTGAAATCTCGCCGGATAACATCCACCCGAACGACAAGGGGCATGCTATCTGCGGGGAAGTTATCTGGAAATACCTCAATTCCGTATACGAAGCCCTTGACGAGCCCGATGAACCCCTGGATCTTACTGCCATAAAGCCGCTCTCCCCGGAAGTTTATATGAATGGCGGGATCTTTGACAATACAAGCATTTCGGCCGATAAGGCAGAGGGCTTTGCGCCAGGAGGCGTAGCCTGGGGAGAGTTCGGGAAGGGCTGGCAGGCAAAGGCGGGTGGAAGCATCACCTTTACCGTAAAGGCAAAACGTATAGGGATCCTCTTTTACAGGAGCGTTTCCGGGACTTACGGAACGGCAACTGTGACCGTGGACGGAAAAGAAGTTGGAACCCTTGAAGGCGATTTTACCGGCGGCTGGGGTAACAGCGTATATGCAAAAGAGATCTTTGCGGAGAAGGATGAGGCGGTCCACACAGTGACTGTCACCGTGCCTGAGGGCAAGTGGTTCGATATCCTCGGGATCCTTGTGTCGAAGGACAAAGAGACAGCGGGAGAACAATGAAGATAGATATTCAAAAGATAGCCGGCGGCGAGGAAAGCATCGTCATCCGGTATATTGAGCCAAACCCTGTGGTGGAGCGGGTGGTGGAACTTCTCAGTAACAAAGAGCGAAAGCTCTGGGGGAAGACTTCTGAGGGGAACGAGTGCATAAGCCTTGATGATGTGCTTTTCCTGGAATCCGTGGACGACAGGGTGTTTGCCTATACAAAAGAGAAGGTCCTTCAGATCGACGGATCCCTCAACTCCTTTACGGCGGATATCTGCGATGAGTGCTTCTTCAGGTGCAGCAAGTCCATGGTCATTAATATAAACAAGGTGGTATCGCTGAAAAGCCTGTCCTCCAACAGGATAGACGCCACCATGGACGGCGGCGAGCACATTATGATCTCGAGAAGATATGCCTCGGAGTTCAGAAGGCTTTTGAAGGGGGACAGATAATGAGAGAAGAGAAAAAACTCACCCTGTGGGAAAGGTACCTTACAAAGGAGATAGGCATAGAGTTCAAGGCCTGTCTGTACTTTTTCGCGATATTGTTCTTTGTCTGCGTTTTCAGGATGATCAACGGCACTTTCTCCGTGAGCATCGCGCACATGGCGGAGATGATCTTTACGTGCTATATAATAGGCTATATGCAGGTGTTCCTGTTTGGCAACTTTGACGAGGCCGACACACTGGGGCTTCGCGAGTATGCCGGAGTCACGGTCTGCACTCTTTTATACTGCGGGGTTTCGGTACTTGGCGGCTGGCTGGACAGGAAGGTCCTTGCGACCCTGATCTTTGCGGCTTATATCCTTTTGACCTATGTTTGTGTGATATTGATATACCGCTCGAAGCGGAGGATCGACGACAAAAAACTCAATGAAGAGCTTAAGCTTTTCCAGACCGAACACAAAAAAAGTGAATGATGGCGGCAAATATGTGCATCTTGCGGGAACAGGCCTTGTTCCCGCTTTAATTTTGTGTTATTTGATAAGTGAGAGAAAGGAGGCGCATTATGGCAAATGCGATAGAGATCCGTGATCTTACAAAGAATTACGGGAAAAACAGAGGAGTATCGGGAGTCTCACTTACCGTGAAGGAAGGCGACATCTACGGGTTTATCGGACCAAACGGCGCGGGAAAATCCACAACTATCCGCTCTATGTTAGGATTTTTGCGGTTTGAGGAGGGCTCGATAAAGATCCTTGGGATGGACAGCGTAAAAGACCATGAAAAGATCCTTGAAAACGTGGGGTATATGCCGTCGGAGGCCTGGTTCTACGGCAATATGCGGGTTTCGGAGGTAATAGAGTATGCGGCTAAGGTGCGGGGAAAGGATTGCTCCGCGGAGGCTGCAAAGCTCTGTGAAAGGCTTAAGGTTGACACCCGCAAGAGGATAAGGGAGCTGTCCCTCGGTAACAGGAAGAAGGTCAGCATCGTCTGCGCCATGCAGCACTGTCCGAAGCTCTTTGTTTTTGATGAGCCTACGGGAGGCCTCGATCCGCTGATGCAGAAGCACTTTTTCGAGCTGATCAACGAATACGTTGCAAAGGGTGCCACCTGTCTGCTTTCGACACATGTGCTGTCGGAAGTGAACAAATACTGCAGGCACGCGGCCATCATGCGGGAAGGCAGGCTGACTGAACTTGAATCCGCGGACATCGACGACGAGACGTTCTTGAGATTCTATGAGGAGGAATGAGGCATGAAAACAATATTGATGCGTGAGGTTCGCCTGAACCTGAAAAACCTGCTGATCTGGAGCTTTGTTGTCGGCGGCATAGGTATGATCTGCATCCTCCTGTACAAGAGTATGGAGGGAGATATGAAGGAGATGGCAGACGCCTTCTCAAATATGGGCGCTTTTGCAGACGCTTTCGGAATGAGTACCCTCAGCATAGCGACCTTCAAAGGCTTCTTCGCCACGGAGGTAGGCACTGTGCACAGCCTTGGAAGCGGCATGTTTGCTGCACTTATCGCAGTCTGCATCCTGTCAAAAGAGGAAGAGGGCCACACCGGTGAATTCCTGCTGTCACTCCCGGTCTCAAGGACAAGTGTAGTTGCCGCAAAAGGCCTTTGTGTTGCGGTGATGCTTGTGGTGTTTACACTTTTCTGCAGTCTTCTTTACTGGGTAGGGATCCTTATTGTGGGGGATGAAATGCCTGTTGCGGGCTTCCTTGAATTTATGGGCAAGCAGTGCCTTATGGACCTTGAGATAGGAGCCGTTTGCTTTGCGGTGTCATCGCTGTCCTGGAAAAACAGGACGGGACTTGGCCTTGGGATCGCAGTGCTGTTCTATTTTTACGATATCATCGGCCGTGTGGTACCGGACCTGAAAGATGCGCTTTTCATCGGACCCTACTCATTTGCAAACGCTTCCGAGATCCTTTCCGGAAAGGAAACGGAGCCTGCGGCCATTATAACTTCCCTGGCTGTGACTGCTGTTTGTACAGTTTTTGCGTTCCTGTGCTACAACAAAAGGGATATTGCAAGTTAAGCTCTGATATGGCATACTATACACAATTCTTACGCTATGTGGGTTTGTGGTCATGAGGCAGCGGACGGTAAATGAATACCTGAAAGAAAGGTTTGGGAAAAAGGTCTATAAGATAGCTATAAACGCAGGCTTTACCTGCCCCAACAGGGATGGGACGCTTTCGGACAGAGGGTGTATCTTCTGCTCGGGCAGCGGCTCCGGAGACTTTGCCGGGAGCCCTTCCCTTTCGGTGTCTGAACAGCTTGACGCCGGAAAGGCAAGGATAAGCGCAAAGCTTCCTGAAGAAGGCTGCAGTTTTATCGCCTATTTTCAGGCTTTCACCAACACCTACGGGCCGGCGGAAACCTTACGGAAGCTCTATCTTGAGGCTGCAAAGAGGCCGGACGTGGAGATCGTTTCTATTGCCACACGGCCGGACTGCCTTGGGGAGGATGTGCTTGATGTACTGTCCTCAGTTAACAGGATAAAACCTGTCTGGGTGGAGCTTGGACTTCAGACCATCCACGAAAGGACCGCGGAATATATCCGCAGGTGCTACCCACTCGCCGTTTACGATAAAGCCGTCAAAGCCCTTAAAGAGCGGGGCCTTGAGACCATAGTCCATGTGATCCTCGGACTCCCCGGGGAAACAAAGGAGGATATGCTTGAAACCGTGAGATACGTGGGAGAGAGCGGCGTACAGGGCATAAAGCTCCAGCTTTTGCACGTTCTTAAGGGCACGGACCTTGAAAAGGACTACCTTGCGGGAAAGTTCGATTGCCTGTCCTTTGACGAGTATTACGGGATAGTGAAAGAGGCGCTGGACATCCTTCCGGAGGATATTGTG
Source organism: Lachnospiraceae bacterium (assembly GCA_017958465.1). Classification (GTDB taxonomy): domain Bacteria; phylum Bacillota; class Clostridia; order Lachnospirales; family Lachnospiraceae; genus SZUA-448. Next base: position 6,909 of record JAGDCQ010000021.1, on the reverse strand, counting down.
ATCCACAGGATGACCGGTGACGGCGACAAGAGGATCCTTGTGGCGCCGGAGTGGAGCCGGGACAAAAAACGCGTAATGGACAGGATGTTCTCACTTTGAAAGTGACAGGTCCGGAAAGGTGAAGTATGTTATATATAATGCGCCATGGCAAAACAGACTGGAACGAAAGGCGCAAGCTCCAGGGGATAACGGATATCCCGCTGAACGACAGCGGCAGGCAGATGGCAAAAGAAGCGGCAGAAGAGTACAAGGATGTGCATTTTGATATCTGCTTTTGCTCGCCTCTTGTAAGGGCAAAGGAGACCGCAAAGATCTTGCTGGAAGGGCGGGATGTGCCGATCGTTTTTGATGACAGGCTTAAGGAGATGGGCTTTGGGACCTTTGAAGGTGTCGAGAACTGTTTTGATATCCCGGACAGCCCGATAAAGGTGTTTTTCTTCCACCCGGAGGATTATAATGTCCCTGTTGAAGGCGGAGAGAGCCTTGACATGGTGTTTGAGCGGGTAAAGGATTTCCTTGATGGAACAGCCCTGCCCCTTGTGGAAGCAGGGAAGGATGTGCTCATTGTGGCACACGGCGCGCTTAATTCCTGTATCGTCTCCACTGTCAGAAAGCTGCCGAGGGAGCAGCTATGGAGCGAGGGGATCCCAAATTGCAAGCTTATAAGACTGATATGAGCCGGAGAGGCGTTTGAAGGGCCAAAAAGAGCCGCAGAACGCCCCTCCTTTTTTATTGCTCGATGCGCGAAAGCATCCAGGCGCCTGTAAGCCCGCTGTAGTAAAGGGAAAAACGCTTGCTTACGCCGCAGACTGTGGCGGAGCACTCGTAGTTAGTCCCGAAATTCTTTGGCTTACGGTCTGTAGAGACGATCCGCTCGATATTGACGGTTACCTGGGTGCCGTCCCGGTCCGTAAAACGGAAACGCATGGGAGTGACCTTGCCGTCTGTGTCGGTAAAAGAAATGATCTGGATAGGTATGTTGGTACAAAGTATTGATTCCACCATTGAATGCTCCTTTCCCGGAAAACCGAATGATCCCCTTCGGGTGAAGCCTATTATACACCCTCGAACAGATGTTCGCAATCGAACAAATTGTTAAATTTCAAAAAACGTAAATTTTCTTTACAATGCGCGTTAAAACAAGTATAATCAGATTTGTGCCGATACTGATGAGATCATTGTCGGACATTCACCAAAAAGGCCGGACGGCAGAAAATGTATATTTTACTGTTACTCTTGATATATCTCGCATTTATCGGGCTTGGTCTGCCGGACTCGCTCCTTGGCTCCGCCTGGCCTGTAATGCATGAATTTATGGGCGTTCCCATCTCATCAATGGGGATCGTGACGATGATAATCTCGGGCGGGACAATAGTTTCAAGCCTTTTGTCGGAGCGTATGATAAAACGTTTCGGCACCCGCTTTGTGACTCTGTTCAGCACGCTGCTCACAGCGTTGGCGCTGCTTGGGTTTTCCTTCTCCGACAGGTTCTACATGCTCTGTCTTTGGGGGATCCCGTACGGGCTCGGCGCAGGAGCGATAGATGCCGCGCTGAACAATTACGTGGCGCTGCACTATTCCTCGAAGCATATGAGCTGGCTGCACTGCTTCTGGGGAGTGGGGACGATCATCAGCCCTTACGTTATGAGCTTTGCGCTCCTTAACTACAACTGGCAGGCCGGATACCGCATGGTTGCCGGGCTCCAGCTTATCATAGCCCTTATCCTCTGCATCGGGCTTCCGCTCTGGAAGGTGAACAGCCCGGCTTCGCAGGAGGAGAGCAAAAAGCCCCTGGGGCTTGTAAAGTCCCTCAGGATACCGGGAGTTCCGCTGCTGCTGGCAGGGTTTTTCGGATACTGTGCGGCTGAAGCCACCTGCATCCACTGGATGGCCTCCTTCCTCATAGGGACAAGAGGCGTGACAAAAGAGCGGGCAGCGGCTTTTGCGTCCCTGTTCTGCATAGGGATAACCATAGGGCGTTTTGTTTCCGGGTTTATCTCGGATAAGCTTAAAGACCGCGGGATGATACGGCTCGGGACGGCAGTCTCGGCGGTGGGGATCCTGCTCATGGGAGCCTTTTTCCTGCCGGAGGTGTTTTCCCTTGCGGGCTGTGTTATAATGGGACTTGGATGTGCGCCGGTGTATCCGTCCATAATCCACTCAACGCCCGATAATTTCGGCGCGGAGAACTCCCAGGCGATAATAGGTGTCCAGATGGCCAGCGCATATTTGGGATCAACCTTTATGCCGCCTCTCTTCGGGATATTGTCCTCGAAGCTTGGAATGCGGATAATGCCGGTGTTCCTGGCATTCTTTGTGGTTATGATGATCATTATGATCGAATTAACATATAAAAAAAGGCGTAATGCCATATAAGGAGGATATACTTATGAGTTTGTTCGACAAAGTTAAAGCTGCATTCAATGCAGTTGGGGGAAGCACAGCATCGGGTCTCGATCCCGAATGGACAAAGGACAGGGTTGTCACACTTAACGAAGAGCCCGATACACTTGAAGAGTTCAAGCAGGCGGTAAACGTTTCCGATCCCGGCAGCGTTGCAGCTTACTGGCTTTACAGTGTAGCTTGTCTTACCGCTGATTACGACACCGGCCTTTCCATGATGAAATACGCGTTTGCGGACATCGAGCCCTTCGGACGCGGCTTCAAAGAAGGCGGCCTGACAGGCGGCTGGGACACCTACTTCAACGATCGTCTCCAGGATGACGAGTACAGATGGCTCCCGAGAGCGTACTTCAAGGGTGCGGCAGCAAGCAACGGCTTCAATCCCGAAAAGCCTCTCGCAGTTGAGTTCCAGTACCTTGACAGCGATACAAAGACCGTCAACGATCAGAGCCTGAGCCAGCTTGGACGTCTTAACATCGTTTACGGCGTAAAGAGCAACGCAGCAGGCAACCTTGTAAAGATCACCGTCAGCAAGTTCGACGGCAGCAACAGATGGTATGTTACAAGCGGTACTTCCTGCAAGGCTGTGTTCTACGATCAGAGAGCGGCTCTTACAGCAGAAGCAAGGGCTAAACTTTATACCTGATGAAACGCCCCGCATCAACGTAAGGGTTGATGCGGGTATTTTTTACGCGATGATGTGCGATGAGCGACCGGGGGTCTTCCTTTCGGCCTAAGAGGGATGATAATGAAAAACAGCTTTTTTAAGATCTTTTTGACAGCTTTTATCTGTGCCGCTGTACTTTCGGGATGCGGAAAACAGCAGAAAAACCTTTCTTTCCATACGGAGCTGCAGCAGAAATACCTTGCGGCAGATTATAACAGCTTCTTGTCTTTTGCAAAAGGCGCTGAGGAGCTCAGTGTTCCGGACCCGATAAAGATAAGTTTCAAAGGGAACGGGAGCGGCAGCTACAGCTTTGTTTTGAGCAAAACAGAGGATTTTACGGATAAGGTCACATATTCCTGCGGGTCCGAAAGCATAGAGCTTTATAATCTCGAGATCGGGCAGACTTACTATTACTACGCGGAAAGCGGGCAATACCGTACAAAGACAGGAACCTTTACTGTCGATGGTACGGCCCCGAGAAACTTATATATTCCGGGGATCACAAACGTAAGGGATCTTGGCGGCTGGAAGACGGCGACCGGAGAGCGGGTAAACCAGGGCCTTATCTTTAGATCGAGCAAATTCAACGCGGATCAGTCCACAGAGTCGCTTTTAAGCGCCGAGGGCATCCGGGCGCTTAAGGACCTTGGGATAAAGACCGAGATAGACCTTAGGACCGTGGACGATAATGAGAACGGCGGCATCACAGAGAGCCCTATCGGGGAAAATGTAAAGTATTGTTCGGTTCCCTTAGAATCCGGCGGAAATATCATCCTCCTTAACAAAGATAAGTTCAAGGATATCTTTGCGATCTTTGGGAACAAAGATAACTATCCGATCGTCTTCCATTGCAGCATCGGCACGGACAGGACGGGGTGCCTCGCATTCCTTATAAACGGGCTGCTCGGTGTACCTAAGGAGGATCTTTACCGCGACTTTTTGTTCTCGAACTTCGGAAATATAGGCGGGATGCGGACAAACTCCATCATAAAGACCTATATCGATACAGTTGATAAGGCAGGCGGCTCAACGCTTTCGGACAAGATAAGAAATTACCTTGTCTCTGTTGGTGTTGACTCAAAGGACATCGACACACTGCTGGAAGTGATGAGTCCTGCGAAAGAGGGCGTCCGGGAATGAGTTATGAGCAGGTGAAAACGGGTGCTTCCGATTTTTAACTTGCCTTTTTGCAAAATGATGGTATAATAACGCCGTTAAACCAAAAACGGAGGAATGAAATGAAGAGGAAAAGTGGCATCGCAGCGCTTTCTGTTGCGACAGCGGCCGCGCTCCTGGCTACAGGATGCGGCGAAGCAAAGAAGATCGAGAAGTTCTTCAATGAGGGAGAATATGATGAGGCTGTAGAGCTTTTTGAAAACGGCAACATCAGTGACGCTGAGCGCGAGAAGATCGCAAAGAACCTGCGTGAGCGCCTTGACAATGTCATCAAGGAATTCGGTGCGGGGGAGATCAGCTACAAGAGCGCACGCAAGACGGTTTCGGCCATCATCGAGATGGATATCACATCTATCTCCGACGAAGCTGTTGAGGCTCTTTCAAAGGTCGACGAGCTCAATGCTTCAAAAGAGGCTTTCAAGACCGCAAAGGAGTATGACAAGAACGATAAATACGCGGATGCTTACGTGTATTACAAGAAGGTCATCAAAGAGGACGGAAACTACGAGGAAGCAAGTACCAGGATCTCCAAGATGATAGAGCTCCTCTACAGTAACACAAAGGTAGAGGTGGATAAATATATCGCAAACGGTTCTTATGCCAAGGCAGTGCTTTTCTGCGAATCACAGGCAAAGGCTGTGCCCGAGGGAAAGCTTGAGAAGCTCTTCGAGGACACAAGGGCGGCTTATCTTGAGGATGTGAACAAGAGGGCAGCGGAGTTCCTTTCGAAGGAAGACTACGACAATGCCATGAGCTGCTACTACGAGATAGATTATCTCGGCTTCTGGAGCGACGACCAGAGGACGGTCATTGACGAGAAGAAGGCGGAGATCAAGGAAGCCAAGGATTACGCAAAATACGCCAATTACAGGGATCAGTACATCGAAAAGGCGGAAGGGTTCCTTGCTGAAGAGAATTTCTACAACGCTTACTACTATCTGAACCTTGCAAAGAACTATAACGAGGAGTTTGCGTCAAAGGACGAGGTTTATCTTGCTGCGGAGAAGAAGGCCGATGATGCTTACGAAGCAGTGGTGAAGGGACAGCTTCAGCCCTACCTTGATGCGAAGAGCTATCTGGGTGCTACCGAGGTACTTACCAAGGCTTTCGAGACCCGTGAGGTTCCCGCGTTAAAGACATTGTATGATGACATACAGAAGAGCAGCCCTGTTTACCTGGGTTCGCTCAGCGACATTAATATCAAGTCATATGCAAGCAAGGGCAACATAAAGAACGACCCTTACGAGTCGCCTCTTGGAAATGTTTATCCTTCCAGCAGTTCCTGCTTTGAGCTGAAGGCTTCGGCAGGTGACAACTGGTCAAGCGGGACAAGCGGATCCATCACCTTTAATCTCAACGGCGAGTACAAGACTGTGAGAGGCGTTCTCGATATCCTCGGGGCAAACGTTACCGCGCCCGGAGAAGCTGAAGGCGATCCGGACCAGGTTGCTTCTTTAAGTACCGCTACAGGCGGCGAGGAGCCTGCTGCTCCATCTGCGGAGACAGGATCCGGATCGGGAGAGGATGCAGGTGATCCAGGGACAGAGCCTACAGGCGAGCCTGCGCAGAATATCGAGTGGGCTGAGACCACGGACAAGGAAGGGTATACTTCCGATGAATCCGGTGCGTTCTACGTTTACGGGGAGGACGGCGAGACAGTCCTCTTTGCAAAGAAGATGAACGGTGCTACGATAGCGTCTAACGTAGAGGTTGACGTTACGGGGCTTAGCAGCATCACAGTCCAGTATACTTCGGAAGCCGGCGACTCCAGCGCGCTGCTTTTTGACTGGGTTCTTGAAAAATAATGATGATTACGGCGGGGTCAAAAAACCCCGCCGATTTGATATGGTGGATGTATGGAAAACAGAAGTTTTACGGAGCTTTTGCTTGGGGAACAGCAGCTTCACGGCAAGGGGAGCGCAAACCCGCTGAAGTTTATAGGATGCACTTTTGAGGACGGAAAGCTTACTGCGGTGAAAAGCTACTGCGAGTCGCAGGAGTCGGACGAAAGGGGCTTTTATTCTTTCGGGAAGGAAAAGGCTGTTTCGGATTTTGTGAATACGAAGGGTCTTAAGACGAAGGCTCTTGAGGCTGAAATAAGGAGCTTTGCGAAAAGGGCGTTTTCCGGCGATCTTTTTTCCGCGGGAAAGAGCGGAGCTGCGGGCAGCGGATTTAATGCAGATACTGTTTCTGACCGCATTATCCTTGACCTTCGCAAGGTGCTTGAGTTTAACGGCGGAAGCATGAACCCGCTTTTTGACCTTGGTGTGTTAAGGAGCAGCGACGGGTTTTTGAAGGAGATCAAGTATTATCTTTGCGTGGAAAAGTATGAGAAGCAGGAGCCTGTCGATAATCTCGGACTTGTAAAGGACCTCTGCGGAGGTGTGTTTGTGCCCGGGAAGGCTGCAAGAGAGCTCTGGCAGCTGAGCTACAGGCCGACTCTCTTCGGCGTCACTGTTTTTTATGACGGAAGGCTTGAGTACAAGCTTTATTTTGATGTGGGCAGGGCTCCGGGCTTTTGCGGGGATCTGATCGGTAACTCCAAGAAGGCACTATGTACGGTGTCTGATATTGTTACTGTTTCAGAGGCCGATCTTGATGTCCTTTTTGAACATGGCCTGTTTTTGCGGGGTGTTGGTCTTGAGCCGCGCCTTGAACGTGTT
>JAGDCQ010000155.1 GCA_017958465.1 Lachnospiraceae bacterium | reverse complement strand
TAGTCGATCAGCAGCAGGAAGGCGAAACCCGCCAGCAGACCGATTACAGGGGGCACGACCGCTGCCGCACCCGCCCCCATCTCGATAGCCGGAATGATCAGCGACCACACGGAAGCGGCCACCATGACGCCGGAGGCAAACCCCAGAAGCACTTTCTGAAGCATCTCCGGCATATCCCGCTTCATAAAGAACACGAAGGCCGATCCCAGGGCGGTCCCCAGGAACGGAATCATCAGTGCAGTAAATACCGGAGTCATTTTACCTTAAAAATTCATATCATTCTTTACCTTTCTTGATCTTTCGAATCTCGGAATACATGGCAAAGGCCTGCAGAACCTGCGAAACCCACCCCGCCAACGCTGCGATTCTCAACAGTTTACTCTCCCCTTCTATCGGCACGAAAACAAGCGCAGCAAACACAAGTGCCAACACAATAGAGAGGATTAACAGAAACCTGCATCGTTTCAATCTGTCCATACAATTCCGATTAGTCGATTACAAATATAAGCCTTTTTGTAAATATGCACAGATTCTTATAGATTTCGACAATTTTACCCGATATGTCCTTTCCGGATTTAGGTTGACTCAGATTGAGCCTATCCCTGATATAAGTTGACTCTGGTTTAACGTTATTACTGGTATAGGTTGACTTTCGTCATTATCCCTGTTTTTGGTTGTCTTCCCAGATCTTATCCCGGTCAGGGGTTGACTGGAGGGCGAAGCCCGGAAGGAGGCCCCTGACCGACGGACAAAGGTAAACTATTTTCAGGGATTTCCAAAGCCTGCTTCTCCCGGATGGCCCGTTCACGGAGACTTAACCAGTGCTTTTTGATTTCGCCTTCACAGAAGGCCGCCATGGCCGGCGTCATCATATCGATGCTCATATGGGGCCGTTCATTGTTGTAGAAGTCCACAGCACGTGCAACGGCTTCGAGGACCTCATTGATATTGCAGAAGCGCATCCCTTTGAGAAGTTCGTTCTTCATCGTATTGTTGATACGTTCCGCCTGAGCGTTATCCTTCGGATCTCCGGATTCTGTCATGCTGATTTTGATATGGTTGCCGTTAAGTAGCTTTATGTAGTCCGAACTGGCGTACTGACAGCCACGGTCGGAGTGATGGATAAGAGCCATGTCGTTTCTTCCCTCTATGCGCTTCAGAGCCATTTTCAAGGCCTCCAACGGATACATTGTCTCCAGCGTGGGGCCGACATTCCAGCCGATGATCTCTTCGGTATAAGCATCCAGAATGAGCGACAGGTAGCAGAAGATGTAATGACTGGCATCCACCCAGATGATGATATATGTGATATCGCTAACCCATAACTGGTTTGGTCTGGTCGGGATAAAGTCCTTCACAAGATTGGGATATGTTGGAAGGCCGTGAGAAGAGTCTGTTGTACGTGGCCTTCTCACCTTCAAACGCACCTTCAGATTATGCTTGTTGATGATGTCGGCAAACCAATCGCGCCCTATGGGATCGTTTCCTTTGAAGTCGCGCCTGTACATATGCCAGAGCTTGATTCCGCCTATTCCCGGATCTTTTGACCGGATGTCCTTGATATACTCCAAAGCGAAAGCCTCTCTGGCCACACGGGCCAGAACCTTAGATTCATCATGTTTGTAATATGCCTGCTTTGATACGCCAAACAGCTCGCAAAGAAGTTGAACCTCATATCGTTTGGGGTCCTTCGCGTGCAGGTTCTCTACTGCTTGGCGCCAGCTTTTTTTCTGATTTGGATGTTGAACTTCGCTTCAGCGACATTGATGAGTTCATCATACGCCTCGGCCTTGATTTCCGCCTTGGTAAGCTGCGCCCGCAGCTTCTTGAGTTCGGCTTGAAGTTCCTGGACGTCACGCGGAAGATCCTCCTGCTGGATCTCAAGCGATTGGGCCGGAGCCTTTTTAACTGCTTTAACTCGTTTCATGGATGCTACTTGCGGGTTTTCCGCTACAAAGTTAGCAATCCATCGCTCAAGTGTGTGCTTGCTTAAAGGAAAAAGTTTAGCAAGACGGTACGATGAATAGCCCGTTTCACGGTACATTGCTACTACTTCCTCATAGTACCGTTCCTTCTTTGCTGTGTCATAAATAAACATTGTTAACTCGTGTTTTACGAGTCAACTTTTTTCAGGGCAAGACATTCCAGCGGCAATGAATAAAGTTAAATTCTTCGGGACAATTTTGGGACAATTCTATATGAAAAACCCCTCTGAGATGCTCTCAAAGGGGTTTTCGTGTGACTCCTACAGGGATGGGACCAGGGATTGTATGATTTATAGTTAGTTGC
>JAGDCQ010000154.1 GCA_017958465.1 Lachnospiraceae bacterium | reverse complement strand
TATCGAATAGTAGGTGCGGTTCATGCCGAGCCTTAAATACTTCATGGCATTCTTGTAGTCGCCGCCGGTAAGGTAAGCCTTTCCGATACCTGTGTTTGCAAGCTCGTTGTTTTCGTCCAGCTCAAGTACGCGCTTCCAGACGTCGACTGCGAGCTTTTCGTCTCCGTCGTAACGGAGGGCCACAGCTTCGTTAATAAGGTTGCCGTATTCCGTCTCCTTGAAGATGAAGATGGAGTTTCTCGTACTGTCAAGGACTACTACCCTGTCTCCGAGGCTTTCGATGGCCGCGGGCATCTGGAATGTACCTTCCTGAGTACCGAGACCTCCGAAGATGTAAAGGAGGTTGCCTTCGTGATCGTAGGTGAAGATACGGCCTCTTAAACGGTCAAGGCAGGAGTAGATACCGTTATCTCTGTAGACAACGTCCACAAACTGCGATGCTCCGGCGTAGTTACCAACACCGTCTGTCCTTAAGTCGCCGCCGACGTTTCCGTTCTCGCCTTTCTTGATAACGTCCTCGCCCTTGGGGTTGAGGCGTCTTACGCCCTGTTTACCGTCGGAATCGATGTTTGAGGCGTAAACAAAGCCCGCGCTGTCGATATCCATACCGGTGAACTCTGTGGGGATATAAAGCCTTTGCTTGCTACGCTCGGCTTTGGATGCTATCCTCTTCCAGAACTTGTCCCAGTTGCTGATCTTAACTTCAATGGTGCCGAAGAAGCCTGTGAATTTGCCGTCGGTATCGAACACCATGATACCCTCGAACTGGTTGTTTGCTATGCAGTAAACACGCTCCGCATAGTCCACGCTCACCTTAAGGGGTGTGAACACGAAGCCTTCCTCAAGGACTTCGGATTCGGGATTATCGATGTATTTGATGAATTCGAAGTTCTCGTCAAATACTACGATCCTCTTGTTTTTCGAATCCGCAACGTAAAGACGGTTGATGGTCGAAACGCACACGCCTGTGGGACTCTTGAATTTCTGATCCTTGTTCCCGTCGTTGAAGGACTCTAAGATCCCGATGACCTTTGTGATCTGTTCGTCAAAAATCACTATACGGTTGTTGCCCGTATCTGCGACAAACACTCTTCCGTCCGGAGCTTTGCATATGTCTTTGGGCTCTTTCAAAGCGCCCACAAGCTCGCCGTTAAACTCCATAAGGTCGGTTGTTATCGCTCTGTCCGGTTCGTAAGGAGCCGGGGTATATACAAGGTTTTCCCTGTAATCATAGTTATAGCAGACATACGGTACGGGAGCCGCCAGAACGCTAAGGGGCGTTACAAGAGCAACCAGCAGGACTGCTACGGAAACTGCTATGAATTTTTGAAAAGAGAATTTCTTCATAAAATGCTCCTATTGTCAGTCTTTCATACCGGATGTTGTCATTGTTTCAAGGATGTTGCTCTGGCAGATCAGGAAGAAGGTGATAGGCACTGCCGCAATAACGAAAGTTACGGCTGCAGCCGCACCTGCACGGGCGATACCGCCGGCGCTGATCTGCTGGAGTGAATACTGTAAGGGCTTTAATTCTTCGTTCCGGAGGAACAGGCCGCCTGTCTGGCCCCATGCCTGCTGGAACTGGAAGATCGCAAGTGTGAGCCATGCGGGCTTTACGTTAGGCATCATTATCTGCCAGAAAACCTGCCACTCGTTTGCGCCGTCAAGCCTTGCGGATTCCATCAGGGAATCCGGAAGCTGCTCCATGAACTGCTTCATGAGGTAAAGGCCCATACCGTAAGCCCAGAGCGGAAGCACAAGCGCAAGATAAGTGTTGTTGATCCCTATCCAGGAGATGATCATGTACTGCGGGATCTGTGTTACCTGCCATGAGAACATCATGGAAATAACTACGAACCCAAAGAGGATCTTCTTTCCCGGGAATTCGTGCTTTGCAAGCGGGTAAGATGCGAGGGACGCGCAGAGCACGTGGCCGATCATACCGCCGCCGGTGATGATGATCGTGTTCAGGATGTACCTTGAGAACGGAACCCAGGTGTCGTTCATCAAAGTGAACAGATCCGAGAAGTTTTCAAGGGTTGGGTTTCTGACAAATATCCTCGGCGGGAATTGGTACAACTCGTCGAGAGGCTTTAATGCGTTGTTGATGATCATTACGAGAGGTAATACCATGAACACACCGCATATAGCCATTATCACGAAAAGAAGCGAGTTGCCGGCAACCGAACGGTTGAGCCTCTTCTGTCTTTTCTTGAATAACCTGTTCTTCTGTAATGCTTTTTCTACGGGAGTAAGTTTCTGTTTAGCCATATCAATCACCTACCCCTTTAAGAATCTTCTGTACCAGCTTGTTCGTTCCTATCATGAGGAGGAACAGGACTGTAGCTATTGCAGATGCGTAACCCATCTCAAACCTTGTTGAACCGTAGTCGAGAAGGTGGGTAACGACAGTCGCACCGGCGTAGTTTAC
>JAGDCQ010000153.1 GCA_017958465.1 Lachnospiraceae bacterium | reverse complement strand
TACAAATATATCAACGTTACTTCAAATTACGTTTTCTTTACCACATTTGACGAAACTACCACTTACGCCTACGCAGTGGACGGATCGAAAGGATTCCTCTTCTTCCCGGGCAAGGCTAAATAAAAGAAACCCCCGCAAAAACGCGGGGGTTAAATTTTTTTGATCATAAGCTGATATCAATGTTTGCGCCTGCATACGGATTAACGGAAAGCTCCATAGCTTTTCGCATCATATCAACTTCGGCTGCGCCGCTCTGTTCAAAAGAATCGAGCGCCATCGACATAAGCTCGGCATTAACCTGGTTCTGCACTTTTACGGTGCTAAGCGCCGTTGACAGCTGAGGGATCATTTCTAAAGACATATTTGCAATATCCATAACACCGTACTCCTTTCCAAGGTTAAGTTCATTATACCACAGAAATGCTGATTTGTCAAAAAACCCGGAATTTCAAGCCTTCCCGGCATTGTTTGTATCCACGTCAGGCTTTTGCCCGTCATCATTTTCGGCCCTGAAGAACAGTCCCGCTTTTTCAAGCAACGGGCGAAGAAGCGTGTACAGCAAAACGCTCATGATGATTGAGAGCAGCGCATTGACAGAGGTTGTTATGGAACTCATTTTTGCAAGAGCGGAAGCGATCTCCTGAGGCTGACCAAAGATATATTTTTTGTAGAGGTAGCCCACAAAGGGATCCGCAGCAATGTTGAAGATCAGGCCCGCAGCGGAAGCTACCGCTGTTTTCCAAAGGATCTTCTGCCTGCTCTGGTGCCTTGAGATATGGAGCACAAGATGGGCTATGAGGCCTGCAATAAGGCCGATAAGAAGCTTAAGGATAAAGGTCTTTGGAGCGCTTGTGGCATAGCCGGAAGTAAGATCCGCAATAGTAAGGCCCACAGCCCCCGAAAGGCCTCCCCACACTCCTCCGAGGAAAAGTGCGGCAAGCACAACAAAGGTGTTGCCAAGGTGGAAAGCAGTCTTATCGTCAAAGACGGGGATATCGATCCTGAAAAACTGGAAGCCAACATACGAAAGAGCTGCAAAAAGCGAAGCATATGCCAGCAGCATTATGTATCTTTGAGAATTCATTTTTCCGTTGCTCATAGAGAAGTAACCTCCAAAACCAAGTATTTAAGCAGCCAATATTCGCCTACCTTCCGGGTAGGTCATACTATTTTACGGATGATGGTATCACACTTGGTTTTGATTTGCAAGGGTTATTTTTTTTGAACGCGTTCATGAGCGGGTCCGGACTTTTCCATTTACAGCAGCCTTCCGTCCGCATCGCAGGCTTATCCCTTTACAGAAGCCTTCCTTCCGCATCGTAGGCCTTCCCCCGGACAACGTTGATAGCCTGTATCATCCCCCAGACCCAGACCGCCACAGGAACCACAAGAGTCCAGCAAAAGAACAGTGAAAGCAGGCACTGCGTCACCGCCAGCCAGTAGCGGTCGATATAGAAGCTCTGTACCCCGAACATTCCAAAGAAGAACGCCAATAAGAGCGCAGCAAACCTCGACTTTCCGGAAAACTCGATGGGCTCGCCGCACTTTGGGCACGTTTCCTGTCTTTTTATCCTGGCATCACAATAAGGGCAATACATCTCTATCAGCTTTCAAAGTATTAACTAACTTCCGGCTTAAAGCTCGTCGCAAACCTGGAAGATAAAAAACTTAAGGTAATAGCTCTCGTCTGCAGACCAGAGGATCGGATGATCCGGGGCCTGAGTCCCGAAGTACACCTGGCGCAGGCGTTTGTGGACACTCTTTGCCGCCTGTGAGACTACGTCCTTAAAAAGCTCCTCCGTCATAAAATGAGAGCATGAGCAGGTAGCAAGGAAACCGCCGTTTCGCACAAGCTTCATACCCTTCATGTTTATCTCACGGTAGCCTTTTATAGCTTTTCTCGTAGCTTCCCTGGACTTAGTGAAGGCGGGAGGATCAAGGACTACAAAATCGAAGCTCTCTCCCGCTTCGTAAAGGACCGGAAGCTCATCAAGGACGTTGGCCTCTCTGAACTTTACCCTCTCCGAAAGCCCGTTAAGCTCAGCATTTTTAGTGGCCTGGGCAATAGCAAAGCCAGAAATATCAAGCCCGAGGACACTTTCAGCCCCTGCAAGCCCGGCGTTAAGCGCAAACGTTCCCATATGCGTAAAGCAATCCAGGACTTTTTTCCCTTTAAC
>JAGDCQ010000152.1 GCA_017958465.1 Lachnospiraceae bacterium | reverse complement strand
CCGATAGTAGTGCCGGTCCTTATGGGCATGCTGCTGGCCGTGGGAGCGGGACTTGCAGCGGTTCAGCTGACGGGCTGGGTTCCTAAGCGTCTTAACACGAAGGAGGGGAAGATAGCTTCTATCTGGCGCACGTTCGCAGAGAAATCAGCAGATATCAGGAAACACCCGGGGGCTATAGTGATCTGCCTTGTGGAGTCTCTTGTATTCCAGTTCCTTGTAGCACTTGTTGTAGGGACTGTCATAGAGGGGCTCGGGCTCACACGGCTCCCTTTGCCGGACCTTTGCATGGTGGTGAGCGCTTCCTCAGTACTTGCAATGGTACCTGTTGGCCTTAACGGCTACGGACTCAGGGAGGGGACCTACGCTTTCCTCCTTGCTCCCTACGGCTTTACGACAGCCCAGGCCCTTACGGTATCTGTACTCTACGCCCTTTTCGTTACACTTTTCAGTCTGGCGGGCGGTCCGCTCTGGCTGATCCTTACAAGGGGGAAAAAGACCGCAGAACAGGAAACACTTGATGATGTCACAAATCCCGCAGCCGGAGCGTAAACCGGGAATAAGCAAAAAAAAGATAGCGGCGATGGTAATAACAGCAGCTGCCATTGCTCTGGTCTTCATTATCCCGGCCACACGCAAAGGCATTTTTAAGGTCATAGAGATGCTTGGCGGGGCAGACGTAGAGGCTGTAAAGGAGTTCATCCGCTCCTACGGGGCGCTTGCCATAGCGGTCTCCATGGGACTTATGATCCTTCAGTCGATCGCAGCGCCTATCCCCGCTTTCCTTATAACCTTCGCAAACGCGGCAGTGTTCGGCTGGCTGAAAGGAGCCGCCATCTCCTGGACGGGAGCTATGCTCGGAGCAGCCATATGTTTCGGCCTTTCAAGGCTTTTCGGCAGGGATGTGGTAGTAAAGATAACAGGCAAAGGCGTTCTCCAGTCGCTGGATAAGTTTTTTGTCTCAAACGGTGCAAAGTCCATTTTTATCGCCAGGTTACTGCCTTTCGTGCCATTCGATCCGATAAGCTACGCGGCAGGCCTTACGGGAATGGGCTTTGTTCCGTTTCTTGTGGCTACAGGACTTGGCCAGCTGCCTGCGACCATCATATACTCCTACGCGGGCTCGACGCTCCTGAGCGGCAATGTAAAGCTGTTCATGTACGGCCTGAGCGCGATCTTTGCGGCAGGCGCTCTTTCCCTGATCCTGAAAAACATATTCGATCAGAGAAAGGCAAAAAAGGCAGAAAATCAGGAGGTCTGATCCGGTATGCTGGATACACATGCAAGAAAATATGCGGATAAGCTGATAACTCCGGGAGCAAAGCTGTTCCGGGCCCTGAAATGGAAGCCCACACATGTGACTATTCTGGCCCTTGTGGTGGGAGAGGCTGCGGCTGCAACCTTTCTGTTCAAGCTTCCTGTGGTAGTGCCCATCCTTTTGCTCTGGGTGTCCGGCTACCTTGACACAGTGGACGGAGCCCTTGCAAGGCTGACAAAGCAGACATCGCCTGTAGGAACCCTCCTTGACATCTTCTTTGACAGGATAGTGGAGCTTTCCTTTATCCTTGCTTTTGCGATAAGGTACCCGGATTCGGTTTTCGCACAGCTCCTGTCAGTGAGCGCCATAGTGCTCTCCATGACGGTTTTCCTTACGAGCGGCGCGCTCCTTGAAAACAATGGCGTAAAATCCTTCAGGTATCAGACGGGACTTATGGAGAGAACAGAAGGGTTTATCTTTTTTACCATCCAGATGATACTTGGGCAATATATGAAATATACTTCGTTTATTTATGGGGGACTTATCTTCTTCACGGCGATCCAGAGGCTCGTGCTTACGGTAGTGGAGCTGAAAAAGTCAGGAAGCAAAGAAAAATAGGGAGGAACAAATGACAAAGAGCATTAAAAAGGCACTTACATCCGTACTGCTTTTCGGACTTATGGCCCTGACACTGGCAGGGTGCGGCAAAAAGAAAGAAACAGTCACCCTTTACGGCTGGGGCGGGGATGACAGGGTAAACGCATATATAAGCGATGTCCTTGCACCCTACGTCCTTGAAACAACAGGGGTGGAGCTTGTGCATGTCCGTATGGATGCAGTGGACTTTCTTGCTAAGCTTGCAGACGAGACAAAAGCTAAGGCCGACAGCGATATGGACCTTATGTGGATAAACGGTGAGAACTTCTACTCCGCTTACAGGAACGGCCTTCTGTACGGGCCTTTTACAGATAAGCTTCAAAATCTTTCGGGATCTGTTGACGAGAGCTGCGCTCTTACGGACTTCGGCTACAGCACAGACGGTTACGAAGCACCCTGGGGCAAAGCGCAGTTCGTACTGTTCTACGATTCGGCAAAGGTTTCTGCTCCTCCGAAAAACGCTGAGGAGCTTAAAAACTTCGTTAAGGCAAACCCCGGCAGCTTCACTTATCCGGTGGCCAGCGACTTTACGGCCTCTGCTTTCATCAGAACGCTCCTTTACGATCTTGTTGGGTACGAGACCTTAAATAACCTTAACAACGATTATGAGACCGTTAAAAAGGCAATACAGCCTCTTACAGACTACTTGAACGAGATAGAGCCCTACCTCTGGAAGGAAGGGAAGACATACCCTTCAAGTTCCACACAGCTTGAGAGCCTCTACAGCGACGGAGAGATCCTTTTCTCCATGGATTACAGCGCAAACAAGGCCCTCAGTATGGTTTCGTCCGGGCTTTGGCCGAAGACCACGAAAACTCTTGTTTTCGACAAGGGTACTCCCTTCAACACCCATTTCCTTGCGATCGCAGGGATATCAAAGCACAAGGAGGCTGCCGTAAAGGTTATAAATGCGGCGCTTTCTCCCGAGATGCAGATAAAAAAAGCCGGGCTTTCGGGGTGGGCAGACCTTCCCGTGCTGGACTACGCAAAGCTTTCCGATAAGGACAAGGCAGCGCTCAACGCCGCGCTTACGCCGGACAAGGAGTTTGCGCCTTCGATCCTCACCTATGAGGAGCTGGATTCCCACAAGCAGCCGGAGCTTAAGGCCGATCTTGTGGACGTAATAGAACAGATATGGAATGATACGGTACTGAATGAGTGACAGAAAGACCAATTCAATAAGGCTTCTTGCCCTTGTACCGGCCGTGCTCACTGCAGGGCTCATATCGGGGTTCGTTATCTTTAATACCTTTGCTGAAGGTTTGGGATACATCCCGGAGCTTTCCATGTACAGGCTTGATTTTTCCGCGCTAAGGGACCTGTTTGCGGATGACGTGTTCCTGAAAGGGCTTGCACTTAGCTGCAGGGTGGCTTTGATATCCACCCTGCTTTGCAGCGTCTTTGGAGTGCTTCTTGCGTATGCCGTAATAAGGACCGGGAACAGGCTCCTTTCTTTTTCCACAGCCCTTCCCCTGATCCTTTCCTACGTTGTGGCGGGGATCCTCGTCTATAACCTGTTTTCGGACCACGGGATCATATACCACCTTCTGGTGCTGGCAGGAGTAAAGACAGAGGGGCTTAAGGTCCTGTTTACCGAAAGCGCCGCAGGTGTTGTGATACTTTACTGTTTTAAGGGCACTCCATTTGTGGCCATAAGCGTTATGCCGGTGCTTTCAAGGGTGATGGACCGCTACACTGTGGCAGCTGCAAACCTTGGGGCGTCAAAGCCGCGTATCTACGCAAGGATAGTCTTTCCGCTCATAAGGCATTCTGTGGCGGCAGCGGCCCTTGTACTTTTCAATTACGAGATGTTTACCTACGAGAGCTATTTTTACCTTGGGTCTTCAACGCCCGTGGCTCTCGGTGTTTACGCCTACAAAAGCAGCAGGCTGTCGGACCTTAGGAGCAGGGCAGCGGGGATGACGGTGAACGCTGTTATGATCCTCATATCACTTGTGACTGTGGTGCTGTACGCCATAGCTGTTGGCAGGGAGGCGAAGACAGATGAAGGCTAGAAAGGTTTTTGCCCGCATACTTGCGGTCCTGTTCCTGATATTCCTGCTCATGCCTTTCCTTGGGATGCTTGTCTTTTCGGTGTTCTCAAGGTGGCCGATAGATTCTCTTCTGCCGCAGACCCCGACGTTTAGGGGCTTTACAGCCTTTTTTTCAAAAGACGCAGGTAACGCCCTTTCGACGGCTTTGTTTTCTGTCGCAGTGGGACTTACGACCCTTGTTATAGGGATACCTGCGGCAAAGGGGCTTGCGGGGCTTAAAGGCCCGTTGAAAGCAGTGCTTGACGTGATACTTGTGCTCCCGATGCTGCTGCCTGTGGTGTCGGTATCTATCGGAAGCCACAAGCTTTTCCTTGCCTTTAGGCTTACAGGGAGTGTTCCGGTGTTCATCATGCACCTGTACTTTTCCCTCCCTTATGCGTTTAAGATACTTTATTCGGCCTACAGAGCCCTTGGAAACAGCTTTGGCGTGACGGCAAGAAACCTTGGGGCCGGGCCTGTGAGGAGCTTTTTGTACGTCGAGGCTCCGGTGTTCCTGCCGGCATACACCTCGGCCTTCATAATGGGATTTGTGGTGTCCTATTCCCAGTATTTCATCAATCTTTTACTTGGGGGCGCAAAGAACATGAATTATTCCGTGATCCTGAGCCAGCTTTTGACGGGATCAGACAGGCATCTTGCTTCGGTGTACTCCCTTATGTACCTGCTGTTCGGCGGTGTGGCTGTGGGGCTTGCATTCCTTGTGAGGAGCCTTGCGGAAAGGAGGGTGAAGTATGGCCGAGCTTGAAGTAAAAGGCCTGAAGTTTCGCACCGGCGCAAAGACCATAGTGGATGATGTGAGCTTTTCCGTGAAGGACAGGGAAATGTTTGTGCTCTGCGGTCCAAGCGGAGCGGGGAAAACGTCGATCTTAAGGCTCATTACGGGTGAGTGGGCTCCGGACAGCGGTGAAGTCCTCCTTTCCGGTGAAAATATAACGAAACTTCCGATGCAGAAGAGGGATACTGTACTTGTGTCCCAGAGCAACAACCTCTTCCCGCACTTTACGGTAAGGGAAAACGCGGCTTTCGGCCTTAAGGCCAGGAAGATCGGCGGAAACGAGGCCCGGGAACGGATAGGATATTATGCGGAAAAGTGCGGTATCACAGAACTCCTTGACAGGTATCCGTCAGAGCTTTCCGGGGGCCAGCAAAAGCTTGCGGCGATACTCAGGGCAATAGTGGTAAAGCCAAAGGTATTGCTGCTTGATGAGCCATTCACGGGCCTTGACAACAACCTGGTTTGCAGGATGCGTGAGTTTTGCCTGAGGCTCCAGAGAGAGAACGGCATAACCGCGGTAATGATAACACACAGTAAAGAAGACGCCTTCTTTATGGGGCAGCGTATAGGCTTTTTGTTTGACGGCAGGCTGGAGCTTACAGCCCCCGTAACAGAGCTTTATGAAAAGACCGGAAACGAAAAGGTGGACCGGTTTTTGGGTGAGATCGTAAAAACAGCTGACGGCGGCTTTGTCTTTGCCGACAAGGTGCTAAGAAGCTTTGATCCGGAGGATAGAAATGAAGATAGCAAATGATCTGACAGAACTGCTCGGCAACACACCTCTTGTGAAGATCAACAAGGTGAATACAGGCGTGGCCGAGGTGGTTGCAAAGCTTGAGATGTTCAACCCCCTCTCAAGTGTTAAGGACCGTGTGGGCTTCAACATGATCGATGAGGCGGAAAAGGCCGGCAGGATCAAGCCCGGGGATACGCTCATCGAGCCTACCAGCGGCAACACCGGCATAGGCCTTGCTTTCGTGAGCGCCATAAGAGGGTACAAGCTGATCCTTACCATGCCCGAGACTATGAGCGTGGAAAGAAGGAAGATCCTTAAGTCCCTTGGAGCGGAGATAGTCCTTACAGAGGCTTACGACGGCATGGAAGGTTCTGTTAAGAAAGCTGAGGAGCTGGCTCGGACCATTCCAAACGCCTTTATACCCCAGCAGTTTGCAAATCCCAGCAACCCCGCGATCCACAGGAAGACAACAGCAGAGGAGATATGGCGCGATACCGACGGTAAAGTGGATATATTTGTTGCGGGAGTCGGTACAGGCGGCACCATAACAGGCGTTGGAGAAGTGCTTAAACAGCGGAATCCCGACGTAAAGATAGTTGCCGTTGAGCCTTTCAAGTCTGCAGTGCTTTCGGGCGGAATAGCTGCGCCCCACAGGATACAGGGCATCGGCGCGGGCTTCATCCCGGATGTTCTTAACATGGATATCATAGATGAGATAATCACTGTAATAGATGAGGATGCAAGCGCCATGGCACACGCCCTTGCAAAGCAGGAGGGCCTGCTTGTGGGAATATCCTCGGCGGCTGCGGCCTGGGCTGCGATCGAGCTGTCAAAGAGGCCCGAAAACGCGGGAAAGAGGATAGTAACACTTTTCCCGGATTCCGGAGAGAGGTACCTTACCACCTGGCTGTTTGACGACTTTGTGGACAACGAGTCCTTTAAGAATGTGCCAATCGAGGACAATGCTGCAGATTACGACGGGCTTCCCGAGGCCAGCGCCCTTTCCCTCCGATATTTCAGGAACGGCCTGTATTGCAGTGAGGCAGTGCTTCGGGCCTTTAACGAGGTTTATAACCTGGGCTTTTCACCGGATGATTACAAGATATCTACCGGCTTCGGCTCAGGCCTTGGTGAGTCGGGCTGCTGCTGTGGTGCCGTTACAGGCTGTATGATGGTGCTTGGGCTTGTGGCAGGCAGGAACAAGAACTACGAGTCCGAACGTATAGCCTTTTCGGCTTCAAGAGAGCTTCATGACCGCTTCAGGGCGGCGCATAAGGCTATGTGCTGCAGGGTCCTTACAAGAAACGTTAAGTGGAACTCGGCAGAGCACAAGATCCAGTGTGAACAGTATGTGCTGGATGCCACAAAGATCACGGATGAGATACTCCGCACCACTCTTAAGGAATACCTGCCGGGTGATAACCGCAAGAAGCTTGAGACAAAACATAATCCTCTGGCAATCTTTAGAAAGCTTACCGACAGATCTTGATAAAACTGATGCGAAAAGCCGCAGGACCATGGAAAAGCCCGTGATCGTGCGGCTTTATCATTATGTATGCATTCGCCTTCTTTTTGCTCTTGATTTACCTATTTACCTTGCAGTATAATAGGTAATACAAATGCGATAACAGGGAGGCTTTTTTTATGATCTCAACAAGGGGAAGATACGCTATCAGAGTGATGCTGGACCTTGCGGAAACAGGAGGAGAGGGCTTTGTGCCTCTCAAGGACATAGCCGAAAGGCAGGGTATCTCGAAAAAATATCTCGAGATAATCGTCAAGGATCTTGTGCAGGGCGGCCTTTTGTTTGGCGTGAGCGGAAAGGGCGGCGGCTACAGGCTGAGCCGGCAGCCGGAAGACTACCCTTTAGGGGAGATACTTGAACTTATGGAGGGCAGTTTGGAGCCTGTGGCTTGCCTTGCGGACAGTTCATATTATTGCGACAGGAGAGAAAAGTGTAAAACGCTGCCACTTTGGGAGGAGTACAGCAAGATGGTACATGAATTCTTTTTCGGGAAAACCCTGAAAGATCTGCTGTAATACCGACCTGCGATCAAAAAGGCAGGGTAAAAATACCTGCCCGAAAGGCGGTACACATGAATCTAAACCAGCTAAGGTACGTTATCGAGACTGCATCTTCGGAATCCATCAGGGAAGCTGCCACTAAGCTCTTTGTTTCACAGCCGGCTCTGTCGGTGAGTATACGGGAACTGGAGGAGGAGCTTGGGATCCGTATTTTTGAACGTACAAACAAGGGTATCTCGCTGACACCGGAGGGAAGCGAGTTTTTAAACTATGCGAAAAAAGCCGTGAGCCAGTACGTGATCATAGAGGATAAGTATCTCAACAACGGGAAAAACACGGAATCTTTTTCCGTTTCGACGCAGCATTACAACTTTGCGATAAAATCCTTTACAAATGTGATCAAGCGTTTTGATCTGCCAAAGTACAGCTTCAGCATACATGAAACGAAGACAAACAAGGTATTGCAGCATGTCCGGGACCTCAAAAGCGAGGTGGGCATCGTTTCATATTCCGGGGCGAACGAAAAGATAATCAAAAAGCTTTTCCGGGAGTACGGGCTGGAGTTTGTGCCGCTCATGCAAAGGGAGACCTACGCATACTTCTGGAAGGACCACAAATACGCAAAACGGACAGAGATATCGATAGAGGAGCTTAGGGACTATCCTTGCATCATGTTCGATCAGAGCGAGCAGGGCTCGTTTTACCTGAACGAGGAGGCAATGGCCGATTATGTTTTTGAGAAAGCCATTAAATCCGACGACAGGGCTACGACCATGGAGATGATCGCAGAGCTCGGAGGATATTCGATAGGCTCGGGAATGCTCGCAAAAGATGACGCTGTTCTTAAGGGAATGGTGTCCGTAAAGCTTAAAGAAGAGGATCCGCTGATCATAGGGTATATCACGAGAAAGAACGGTAAGCTCTCCAAATACGGAGAAGCGTATGTTGAAGAATTGCTTAAATACAAGGAGATCCGGAGCTGAAAAGGCTCCGGACCCTTTTTTTCGTGCAGCTTGGGACTTTCTGTCCTGCGATAAGCACAGGTTATCACGAACGATAATAACGGTGTATTATACACGCAGGAGCTGCGGTGTTAACATTAACCCTAAAAAGAAAGGGGATTTAAAGACAACGTATGGAATTCGAAACACTCTGTTTACATGCGGATCAAAACAAAAAAGACGAGTGGGGAACGTTATCCATGCCCATCTGTCAGTCCGCAACTTTTGTTCACAAGGGCGTTGATGTCCCGTCGGATTACAGCTATTCAAGGCTTTCCAATCCCACTAGACGTCACCTTGAGCAGACTGTCGCAGCGCTTGAGGGCGGTGCCGACGCTTTTGCATTTTCATCCGGCATGACAGCCATCACCGTGGCGATGATGCTGTTAAAGTCCGGTGATCACGTGATCGCCACAGACGACCTCTACGGCGGGGCACTTAGGCTTTTCAATAACGTGTGTGCCTGTAATGGCATAGAGTTTGATTTTACCGACACCTCCGATATCGATGCCGTAAAGGCCCTTATAAAGCCCAACACAAGGCTTTTTTACATCGAGACGCCGTCAAACCCTCTGATGCACGTTACAGACATCAGGGAGATCGGAAGGCTTGCACACGAGGCGGGAGCGCTGCTCTACGTGGACAATACATTTCTCACGCCATATTATCAAAAGCCCCTTTCCCTTGGGGCAGATATAGTGATCCATTCGGGAACAAAGTATCTCGGAGGACATAACGATACCCTGGCGGGATTTGTGGTCACAAAGACCCGGGAACTTGCCGACAGGGTTCTTTACTGTTCTAAGACTATAGGCGGGCAGCTGGCCCCGTTTGATGCCTTTCTGATCGAAAGAGGGATAAAAACCCTTCCGGTGAGGATGGACAGGATCAGCGAAAATGCCTGTAAGATCGCGGAATATCTTCAGACGGAGCCGGCAGTGAAAAAGGTTTATTATGTCGGGATCGAAGGAACAGAGGGTAACAGGATCAACCGGGGGCAGGCAACCGGCTTTGGAGGTATGATATCTGTTGAGGTGGATAGCGCAGAACTCGCAAAGCAGATACTTGCGCGCGTCAAGGTCTTTCAGTACGCGGAGTCCCTTGGGGGAGTGGACTCCCTCATCACATATCCCATGCTGCAGACGCATGCGGACGTTCCAAAAGCAGAGCGTGAAGCAAGGGGTATCAACGACAGGTTTTTAAGGATTTCAACCGGAATAGAAAACATCAGGGATCTGATAGAAGACTTGAGGCAGGCTATACATGGGTAAATATGATTTTGATGAGATCAGGGAAAGACGTGGCACAAACTCGTTAAAATACGATTTTGCGGTAAAACGCGGGAAACCGGAAGGAATACTTCCGCTCTTGGTGGCGGATATGGATTTCCCTGCGCCAAAGGAGGTTACGGAGGCGCTGGTAAAAAAGGCGGAACACGGGATTTTTGGGTATTCTGAGCCTTTTGACGGGTATTTTGAGGCTTTGTCGGCCTGGGCAGGAACGCATTTTGGATGGACCCCGGAGCCGGAGAGTGTGGTGCTGACCTGCGGCGTGGTCTTTGCAATCTGCAATTTCATAGAAGCCCTCACCGAAAAGGGGGACGGGGTGCTGATAAACCCGCCGGTCTATTATCCTTTTTTTGAGGCAATAGCGGACAATGAGCGAAAGCTTGTAACCAGCGACCTTGTTTATTCTGAGGGCCGCTACGGGATAGACTTTGAGGATCTTGAAAAAAAGATCATCGAAAATGATGTGAAGCTGTATCTCCTCTGCAACCCCCACAATCCCGTGGGGCGGGTGTGGACTTTGGAAGAACTTGAAAAGATACTTGATATATGCGAAAGGAACGGTGTCTTTGTTGTTTCGGATGAGATCCACGCGGATTTTATATATCCGGGGCACAGTTTTCATTCTTTTGCGGCATTAAAGGAGGCGGCAAAGCCCGGATATGCCGTGTGCACGTCTCCGTCGAAGACATTTAATCTGGCCGGTCTTCACAATGCCAATATCTATATACCGGATCCGGTCATCCGGGAAAAGTTCCTTAAGGCTCAAAACAAAAAGGGTTATTCCCAATCCAACATCATGGGGATAGTGGCCTGCGAAGCAGCCTACAGATACGGCGGGGAGTGGCACAAAGAGCTTCTTTCGTATCTTGGGGGAAACCTTGCGTTCCTTAGGGAGTACCTGAAAAAGAATATCCCCGGGATCCGCCTTGTTGAGCCGGAGGGCACCTACCTTGCGTGGCTCGACTGCAGGGGACTGGGACTGACGGATAAAGAACTGAATGATCTGATAGTGTATAAAGCCGGGCTTTGGCTCGACGCCGGCAATATATTCGGCAGGAGCGGGGAGCTTTTCGAAAGGGTAAATATTGCCTGTCCGAGATCGGTACTTAAAAAGGCACTCGAAAAACTGCGAAATGCATTGGGAGGAGCAGCAGATGGTCAATAAGGAGCGTATGCTGGATGAATACAGAACTCTGGTCTCATTTGATTCGGAGTCCTTTCACGAAAAGATAATAGCCGCGTACCTGTATGACAGGCTTTCGGAGCTGGGCCTCAGTGTAAGCTCCGATGACGCGGGAAGCCTGTTGTCAGCCGGAGAGGACTCGGCCGGGAATATATACGGTTT
>JAGDCQ010000151.1 GCA_017958465.1 Lachnospiraceae bacterium | reverse complement strand
AGAAGGAGAGGACATACGTGAGCCCGGCGAGCGACTTGCGGCTAGTTATGTAAACTTCTATTTTACCAACAACTCTGTGCTGGTACCGCAATTCGGCGGAGAAAATTCCGAAAGCGATGGCGAAGCTGTCCGAATCCTCTCTGAATTATGTAAACCACGCACCGTAATTCCCATCCCCGCCCGTGACATCATCCTCGGAGGGGGCAACATACACTGCATTACTCAGCAGATCCCGGAATAATGGGATCAAGGAGACAAAAATCATGAGAAAAGTTACTGTCGCCGCAATACAAATGAACTGTCCGGGCACCGTGTCGGAAAACATCGCTCACGCCGATACCCTCACCCGTGAAGCCACCGCTAAGGGCGCCAACATCGTTCTTTTGCCGGAACTGTTTGAAAGACAATATTTCTGCCAGGAACGTAACTACGATTACTACGCCTTTGCTAAGTCAACGGAAGATAACGACGCCGTCGGACATTTTAAGGCCGTGGCCAAAGAACTTGGCATCGTCATCATCGTAAGCTTCTACGAAAAGGACGGAAATGTCCTTTATAACAGCGTGGCAATAGTCGACGCAGACGGTGAGATCGCAGGCATATATCGCAAGAACCATATCCCCGACGACCACTTCTATCAGGAAAAATTCTATTTCACTCCCGGCAACACCGGTTTTCATGCTTTTGACACAAAATTCGGCCGTATAGGCGTGGGGATATGCTGGGATCAGTGGTTCCCGGAGACCGCAAGATTATTGTGCTTAGACGGCGCGGAGATCCTTTTCTATCCCACAGCCATAGGCTCGGAACCAATCCTTGACACCGATTCCTCGGCCCACTGGCAGAGAGTCATGCAGGGGCATTCCGCCGCCAACGTGGTACCGGTGGTAGCTGCCAACAGATACGGAAGGGAGACCGTCACTCCAAGCGAAGCCAACGGAAACCAGAGCTCTGCCCTTGAATTCTACGGGTCCTCTTTTATAACCGATGAGGCCGGGGATATCCTTGAAAGAGCGCCCCGAAACGGAGACCTCGTTCTTTTGCATGAGTTTGACCTTGACGAGATCAAAAAAGCCCGGCTCGACTGGGGTCTTTTCAGGGACAGAAGGCCTGATATATACAAAAATCTGACTATTTAGTTGTTGCCAAAACAATCGCCAGTGTATTATTATATTTTTAATAATTTGTTTACGAAATGTTACTATATTTATCTTTGAGCGTTTCTGCATCCCGAGGGGGGCAGCGAGGGGCTAAAAACCTTTGCTGAGCAGATAAAAATACAAGAGAGGATAAAGAATTTATGGAAACATCCGGTAAGCAACTCGTATTTACTAATGAGAAGTGTGTGGGCTGTAACAAATGTATTTCAGTCTGCAGTTGTATGGGAGCCTGTGTATCCACAGATCCCGATGAAAACGGCGTTTCACGTATCAATGTAGACGGAGATCGCTGCATTGCCTGCGGTGCCTGCTTCGACGTGTGCGAGCACGGTGCCAGAGAGTACAACGATGATACCGAACGGTTCTTCGAAGACCTCAAAAAGGGTGAGAAGATCTCAATTCTTATCGCGCCTGCGTTCAAGGCGGACTATCCCAGAGAATATGAAGAAGTGCTCGGAGCCTTAAAGGCTGCCGGCGTTAACCACATGATAAGTGTTTCTTTTGGCGCAGATATCACCACCTGGGCCTATATCAACTATATTCAGAAACACAATTATTTGGGCGGCATTTCCCAGCCCTGTCCCGCTGTTGTGGGCTATATCGAGAAATATCTTCCCGAACTCCTTCCCAAGCTTTTCCCCGTCCACTCTCCCATGATGTGCTCGGCGGTCTATGTTAAGAAGGAAATGGGCGTCAGTGACAAACTTGCCTTTATCAGCCCCTGTATCGCGAAAAAGAACGAGATCGACGACCCCAACTGCAAGGGCTATATTTCCTACAACGTTACCTTCAAACACCTGATGGAATATGTTAAGGCCCACGGCCTAAAGGGCAAGCCCTTCACCGATGAGCTTGAGTACGGTCTCGGATCCATCTATCCCATGCCCGGCGGACTTAAAGAGAATGTTTACTGGCTCCTCGGCAGCGAAGTATTTATCCGCCAGATCGAGGGCGAGAAGCGCATGTATCATTTCCTGCAGGAGAACAAGGACCGCATCAAGGGTAACCGTACCCCGTTCCTTTTCATCGATGCCCTTAACTGTGAAAGCGGCTGTATAGCAGGTACCGGTACGGATCCCAAGATCACCGACACCGACGATCCCCTGTATGCCCTTCACAGGATCCAGGAGAATGCCAAGAAGGATTCAAAGAAGAGCGCCTGGTCCAGGAAAGCCACTCCCGAACAGAGACTGGCTGCCCTTAACAAGCAGTTTGAAAACCTTAATCTCAATGATTATTTAAGACATTACACGAATAAGTCTTCCTGCTGTCCCATCAGGATCCCCAATGCGACGGAACTTGACAAGGTATTCAACAGCATGGAGAAGACCACGGAAGAGTCACGTTGCATCAACTGCTCCTGCTGCGGTTACGAAACCTGTAAGGAAATGGCAACCGCCATTTACAACGGCTTCAATCACAAAGAAAACTGTGTTCACTACTTAAAGGGTCTTGTGGAAGAAGAAAAACGTGAGGCTCAGGAACTTGTTGAGCACGAGCAGACAGCTCTTGAGAAGCAGCGCGGCGACATCATGAGCACCGTGGATTCCATCAACGAACAGTTCGAATCCTTAAGTGACTCCATCACCGGTATGGCCGAAGGAAACAGCGGCAATGCCGAGGAGAGCATGGCTATTTCCCACGACATGATGAAGGTTTCGGAGTTCTGCGAGAAACTGAGCGAATCCATCAAGGATATCACTGTTCATCTTCAGGAACTTTCCGATAACAACGCAAGAGTCGTTGACATAGCAGAGCAGACCAACCTGCTGGCACTTAACGCGTCCATCGAAGCAGCCCGCGCCGGTGAAGCAGGCCGCGGTTTCGCTGTAGTTGCCAACGAGATCAACAGCCTGGCTTCCGATTCCAAGGAAACCTCCGAGCAGAGCTGCAAGGCCGGTGAGAGCATCAGAAGATCCATCGACTCCATCTCCCAGGAGACCAACGAGCTTCTCAAGGTTGTGGAGGAAGTTAACTCCCGTATTCAGAACCTGGCAGCTTCCACAGAGGAAATCTCAGCGTCCACCACAGTGGTGGCAGACTCGGTAGACAAGGTCAAGAACGACCTGGAAGCACTGGT
>JAGDCQ010000150.1 GCA_017958465.1 Lachnospiraceae bacterium | reverse complement strand
CATGCCCTTTACGAAATCATCTGCCGAAAGGTCGTAAACAGTTTCATCCCCTTTAAGAGTCGGAAGACCGGCGTTTGGCTGTACAAACACAGGCAGATCTGTTGTTTCGAGGATCTTTTGGACTATGGGAAGGAGAGTGTCGGGACCGAATGAACAGTTGATCCCCACAGCATCTACTCCAAGAGCGTCAACAAGAGAAGAGTAAATTTCGGCATCTGAGCCTGTAAGGCACCTGCCGGATTCATCGAAGGTCATTGAAGTAAAGACAGGAAGGTTTGAATGCTCCTTTGCAGCAAGGATACCCGCCTTCAGTTCATAGATACCGGTCATCGTTTCAAACAGGATAAGGTCAGGTCTGTCACCTGCAAGAGTGATCACTTCGGTATATATATTATATACCTCCTCAAAGGCCAGAGGCCCAAGAGGCTCAAGCAATTGTCCAACAGGACCTATATCTAAAGCGATATATACATCATCCCTTCCGGACCTTCTTTTTGCTTCCTCTGCATTGTCAAGTGCAGCATTAAGGATCTCCTTCAGGGAATACTTAGAACCTGACAGTTTGAAGCTGTTTGCGCCAAAGGTATTTGTGGTGATGAAATTGGCCCCTGCCTCAAGGTAAGACTGATGGATCCTTGTGATCACTTCTCTGGCGTCGATATTAGTTTCTTCAGGGTGTTTTCCGGCGGTAATGCCTGCTTTCTGGATCTCTGTGCCCATTCCGCCGTCAAATATAAGCAATTTCTTGCCAAGTGCTTCTTTGAGTCTGCTCATCTGTTTGTTCTCCGGAGTTAGTTCCTTGTCTTGATGATGTTCTTGATCCCGTCACAGATCTTTCCGGCGATCACAGGGTTGTTCATAGTGTAAAGGTGGATCCCGCTCACGTCGTTTGCGAGAAGATCGATTATCTGGCTGATGGCGTAGGACATGCCCGCGTCAAACATAGCTTCTTTGTCATTCTCAAACCTGTCTGCTATACGCTTGAATCTGTCCGGGAATGAAGCACCGCAAAGGGTCACCATTCGCTTTATCTGCGAGGAGTTAACGGCAGGCATGATGCCGGGAACCACAGGTACATCAATCCCTGCGATCCTGCAATCCTCAGAAAACCTGAAGAAGTTGTCGTTATCAAAGAAAAGCTGAGAAAGGAGTACACTGGCACCCGCATCAACCTTCTTCTTAAGATTCCTCATTTCGGTCACTCTGTCCTTAGAATCCGGGTGTATTTCAGGGTAACATGCGCCTGCTATACAAAAGTTATATCGTGATTTAAGATACTCGATAAGGTCGGAAGCGTGTTTGAAATCCTGCTTTTCCGGAACGTCAGGACGCCTGTCTCCCCTGAGTGCCAGGATGTTTTCTATTCCGGCATCCGAAAGCTCCTTAGCAAATTCGTCTATCTCATTTTTGTCATAGCAAAGGCAGGTAAGATGGACCACAGGCTCAATTTTGTAAACATCCTTGATCTTCTTTGCGAGTGCTATAGTCTTATTGTTGTTGGAAGACCCGCCGGCACCAAAGGTCACACTGATAAAATCCGGCTTGAGCTCCGAAAGGATCTCGAGGGTGGGATCTATATTCTTAAGCTCTTCATCTTTTTTAGGCGGGAAGATCTCAAAAGAGAGGACAGTTTTTTTCTTTTCATGGATTTCATTTATCTTCATAGTGCACCTTCCTTGATCTTTGTAGTAGCTTTGGGTTTTTCGCAAACCTCTTTAAGAACTTTTTATAGTAGGATATCAAAGGTTTGATAAAATGTCTATATGTAATTGATTTTTTTTGTTTAAAGTGATAAAGTTTAAAAATCGGGCCGAGACATTTCGCAAGATCAAAACTCCGGCGGTGTGAGAAATGGTTAAATTACTTGAATACAGACTGGTTGATGATACAGACAAAACAGAAAATATACCGGGAGTCCTTTATCTCGTAAAAACAAAGGATGGCTACAAGGCAGGTAATTACCTTATCGAAGACCCTGCCTCCGTAAGCTTTGAATATCTCGAAAAAGTGTATAACAGGCTTCTTTCAGAGCCTCTTGTGATAGCGGCTACAGAGCGCCTGGTAATAAAGGAGCTTACCCCTGCGGACGCTGCAGCCCTTTACGAAATCTACAAAAAGCCGGGGGTAGGCAGGTTCCTTGAAGGAGAAGTACCGGAGCCCGAGGCTTTTGCGGATCTCCTTTCCGGTTACCGGATGTCCTACGAATTCTTCGACTGCGGCATGTGGGGTGTTTTCGAAAAACAAAACGGCAGGCTTATAGGAGAGTGCGGGATCAAATATACTTCTATCGAAGGTAAGGACTGCTATGAGCTTGGCTTTGCACTGGACGACGCCGTAACAGGCAAGGGCTTTGCCTTTGAGGCCGCAAGCGCTTCCTTGCGCTATTGCTTTGAAAAGCTGCCGCCGGACACTGTTTACGCAAAAGTCAGGAAAAACAACGAAAAGTCGGTCAAACTTTTGAAAAAGCTCGGGTTCACCCGCAGGAGGGGGCCTTTGAACCCTCTCGAGCCCTTCGCGGTCTATACCATAACAAAGGAGAAGTTTATGAAAACAGCAAAGGACGAGAAAAACGCTCCTCTCGAGATAGAAAAGAAATTCCTTGTAAAACAGATGCCGGAGCTCTCAAAATACAGGCATTACGAGATAGAGCAGGCTTATCTCAACAGGGATCCCGTGCTGCGCATCAGAAAGCGAGATGACGACTATATCTTCACATATAAATCAAAAAAGAAGAGCGACAGCGCGCTCCAGGTAAGCACCGAAATAGAAGAGGCGCTTACAAAAGAGGCCTACGAACACCTAAGAGAAAAAGCGGACGGCTTTCCCATCACAAAGACAAGGTACATCATTCCGCTTGAAAACGGCTTGAAAGGGGAACTGGACGTTTTCCACGGCAGGCTGGATGGCCTTGTTTTCATAGAAGTGGAGTTTAAGGACGTAGCTGCTGCAGGCGCCTTTTTGCCACCGGAATGGTTCGGGCCGGACGTTACCGCCGACAAGCGCTACAGGAACGGGTACCTTTCAACCCTCGAAAAATACGAAAAATTCGACTAAAACCCATTTTCCACTTGCATATTGCGGGCTAAAACCTTATAATATACAACCAAAGTTACATTTTCTGTAAAGGAGAGAAAGACCATGCAAAACACTCTTTCCATACCCGAAGGATACAGATCCGAGCTTTCGCTTAAGGAAACCCAGATCGCCATTAAGGCCGTAAAAGACCACTTTGAGAGGCAGCTTGCAAAGCAGCTCAACCTCACCCGAGTTTCCGCGCCTTTGTTTGTGCGCCCGGAGACAGGCCTTAACGACAACCTTAACGGCTATGAACGTCCTGTAAAGTTCGGGATCAGGGAGCTTGGGGACGCAGAGGCGGAGATCGTCCATTCCCTTGCAAAATGGAAGAGGATGGCGCTTGGAAAGTACGGCTTTTCCTACGGCGAGGGCCTCTACACCGATATGGACGCCATAAGGAGGGACGAGGACACAGACAACATCCACTCCATCTTTGTGGACCAGTGGGACTGGGAAAAGATCATCTATAAAGATGAGAGGAACTTCGACACCTTAAAGAAAACGGTCAGGAATGTTTACCAGGCCCTTCGTGAGACAGAGCACTACATTGCCGATAAATACGAATACATCAAGGAGATCCTGCCTGAGGATATTTCCTTCATCACTTCCCAGGACCTTGAGAATATGTATCCGGACCTTACTCCAAAGGAAAGAGAATACAAGATCGTAAAGCTTAAGGGTGCGGTATTCATCATGCAGATAGGCGGAAAGCTGGCCTCAGGCATACCTCACGACGGCAGGGCTCCGGACTACGACGACTGGTCGCTGAACGGCGATATCCTGGTTTACTACCCTGTGCTTGACATTGCTCTTGAGCTTTCGTCCATGGGTATCCGTGTGGACGAGGAATCCCTCGCAAAGCAGCTTGAGCTTGCAGGGTGCACGGAGCGCGCAGAGCTTCCCTTCCAGAAGGCGATCCTTGAAAAGAAGCTCCCCTATACTGTGGGTGGCGGTATCGGCCAGTCAAGGATCTGTATGTTCTTCTTAAGAAAGGCCCATATAGGCGAGGTCCAGTCATCCATATGGCCGGACGAGGTCTGCAAAAAGGCAGAGGAAAAGGGAATTATGCTCCTGTGATCCAGGGAGGATCAAAACAGGATCCCCGGAGTTCAAATTGGAAATAAAATCAAATATCAAATCAAATCTCAAAGCCGGAAGACGCGGATTCTTCCGGCTTTTCTTATACTATTTCGAACACATATTTTGTTTAAATGTCACAAAAATATACAAGGCTATTCTACACATAAAACCCAAAATAATACTTGAAAAGGGAAAACCTGTATTGTATAATCCTGACATGTAAGGAAATACAAGAAAGCGAATCCGAGTCATATGAGAGTTGCATTTTGGTCAAATTATCCCGGTTCCGGAGTCACAAGCAATATGATCTCCCTGGGAGCCGCCATGTCGCTGCTGTACAAGGCAAGGATCATACTGACGTCAAATCATTACGGTATGAGAGATCTTGGGCGTTGCATCACAGGAGCTGAAGGCACGGAAACGGAAAGACAGACAAATCTGTATTACAGGAACAGGGACTTTTACTATCCATACAAAAACGGGGTCGAAGCAGGTCTTAAGCTGTACATAGATTCAGCGGGCAGATACATAAAGAACGGTTTTTCCCCAAAGGAGCCGGAAAACGGACTGTATTGCTGCCTCTTCGAAAAAGAGTACAGCGACTACCTCTACGAGGTAAACTTTATCGACCGTTTCGGTACTCTCGTGGACAGACTCGAGGAACGAGGAGAGTTTGTCTTTATGGACCTGCAGAGCCAGGGAAGCTTTTGCACACTACAGGAGCTTGAAAGAGCGGATCTGGTGGTGGTAAGCCTCAGACAGGAAGAAAAGGCCGTCAGGAACTTCTTCAAGCGCTATGAGAGCATCACAGGCAAGAGCATCTTTCTCTTAAGCGGATACAAAAGAAACGGAGCTTATCTGAAAAAAGACATAGTCTCGGATTTTCATCTGCACCCGGAAAGGGTTGCGATCATGCCTTACAGCAGAGAGATAGCATCAGGATATGCGGACGGAAGAGTGCTGCAATACATATGTGAAAACATCGATTGCGGGGCAAGGAGCCCGGAGCACACAAATTTCTGGCATCTGAAAAGAGCCGCAGCTGTCCTGATGCAAGCTCTCGAAAACGGCGTCCATTGCGGCCAAAGGGCCATCTGAAGGACAAAGCAAAAAAACACGACAGAAAGACGAGGAAACTTATGTCTAAAAAGAATAAAAGAAAGCTCCTTGTAATATCGGGAGCAGTATTGATACCATTGCTGATTTTCTTTGTTTGGATAAACTTCTCTAACCTCCACGGCCGGGGCGGGATCTTAACCCCTGGTCCGGATGACTCGAACCCCCAATCCGAGCATACGCCCCGGGAACCGCAGGAGGGAGAAGAAGAGCCGGTTTTGGAAACCGGAACGGAAGAAGACACCGAAGGAGACGGCGAAACAGCGGAAGATAAAGCAGGCGGTGGTTTGCAGATCCCGCTTGGAAATCCGGAGCCTTCGGACAAAAGAGAGCTATTATTCAAAGGGCTCGAAGAAAACATAAGGCTGTATGACGGGTGTTTGGCGGATATCCGCATCCGTTACGCAAACGGAGAAGAGTACACAGTACTTAAAAGCGTGAAGCTTGTGCTTGAAAAGGAAGAAAGCCCTGCCGAAGGGACCGCCGGGCAGGAGGGCACGGCCACGGGAAAGCCGCTCTATCAGATATTCTCAGAGCTTAATGAGCTTGAAATGCTTTACCTGTCCTCAGCGCTTACGGACTGCGCCCTCTACACCGGGACCACCCTTACCCCTGTGATACTCAGAGGGGCGCCGGAGGAGGATTCCGTAGGAAACTACAGGCCTGTGCGGGAAGTTTTAACCCTCATAAACGAAGAGGGCTTCCTTGATACCACAGAGGCGGATGTCCTGTTCCTTGCCAGGGAACGACTCGAAGAGAGGCTCTTAAACTCCTCTGTTTACTACAGGGAGGCCATAAAGGATGCCCTCACCAACGGCGTTTCGGAGCAGGGTGCGGGATACTGGCTCATAAACTAAGGAGGAATGATGAATAACGAGATACTGAAAAACCTCATCATCCTCCTGTTGCTGGCACTGGCCTTTATCCTCACGGTGTACTTCAGGTTAAAGTTCAAAGACACAAGCCCTGCCACCGGGGAAGAGGACCCCTTTGCCATAGACACCCTTGTTTTGGCCGTAAAGAGGCACTTTAACGAGCTCATAGGCACAAGCATTGTTGTGACGGACAAGGCTTCAAGGGAAAAAGAAGCAGAAAGGCTTTCACTCAGAAAAGCGGTCCGTAACTGCAGCAACGGCAGCTACAGGGCGAAAGAGGAAGTAAGGGCGGGTATAAAGGAGTGGCTTATGAAGGAAAGACTGTCAGGACGTGAAGACCTTGACAGGATCATCCCCTTTGATACTCCGGAGGCTTTGAGCCCATCAGTTAAGTTTGAGATCCTGCTCTACGACTATAAAAGGGACTACCGCTTCAAGGCCGCGGCAAGGCTGTTAGAGGATCTTCTCGACATCCACAGGAAAAAAAGCCTTCTTCCGGTCCAAAAGCCAGGCGTTGAAGAAGGGAACCTGAGAGTGGTTGACTCCGAAGACGTAGAGGAGCTTTACGGCACGAGAAGGCCCTACCTTGACCGGGACGCAAAGGCGGACATAGTCACACATCTCATCTATTGCAGGTATAAAGGGCACGGAGTCGCGGACTCCTTAAGGGACCAGGAGATAGACGGCATTTCGGCGGGAGTTTCCGGGATCGTGAGCGAAGAAAACGAGGAACGGCCCGAAGTTTTCGACGAATGGAGCGATATCCCAAGGGCAAAGAACGAGGGCCTGAAAGATTACGAGAGCGTATGGGTCTTCCTGCACGGCTATATGATCAGGCTGTCCTTCTTAAGCTTTGGGAGCAGGGCAGAGCTTGAACGTGTCTGCAAGAATATCTACCGCTACAACAATCCCGGCCAGCTTTCGGCCACAAAAGGCTTTATCGCCAACGACATGCAGGACGGCTCGAGAGTAATAGTCGTCAGGCCGCCCTTCTCGGAGGGCTGGGCTTTCTTCGTGAGAAAGTTCGGGAAGAAGGGCACCATGCCCGTAAACCGCCTCGTGCGCGGCCCCGGGAGCAGAGGGGTTCAAAACCTCTTAAAACACATAGTCTCCGGGTGCCAGGTCTTTGGGATAACAGGCGAGCAGGGGTGCGGCAAGACCACGCTCCTGAAAGCCCTTATCGAATATATCCCCGAGAGCTACACACTCCGCATACAGGAGCTCCTGTTCGAGCTGCATCTGAGGGACGAGTACCCGGCGCGGAATATCATCACCTTCAGGGAAACCGCGGATATATCGGGACGTGAGGCCCTTGACCTCCAGAAAAAGACCGACGGTACGGTAAATATCATCGGAGAAGTGGCATCGGCGCCGGTTGCCGGGTGGCTTGTAATGGTTTCCCAGGTGGCAAGCAGGTTCACGATCTTCACACATCACGCAAAGACCACGGAAAACCTTATAACCGCCCTAAGGAACGACCTTATGACGGATTCCGGCTTCAACAACGAGAGCGTTGCCGAAAGCCAGGTGCGCCAGGCTGTACGTTTCGATGTGCACATGGTGCGCCTGCCGGACGGCGAGCGAAAGATCACAAGGATAACCGAGATAGCGCGCAGCGCCGCAGAACCTAACAGGGAGATAGTGCGGCTCACAGATGGCGGATTTGAGTTTGTGAACGATATTTCTGATGAAACGGCAGAGGAGATGAAGCAGTCCATGAGCAAGAGCGAGAGAGATGCTTTTGAGCGGGACCGCCTCCTCTACAGAACGGGAGGGCTCATTGAAGAGGGATACTCTGCTTAAACGCACATCGCTCGGGATACTTGCGGGCATACTCCTTGTAACGCTCTTAACGGTCCTTAAGGTGCCGCTCTCAGGGTACGCGGTGGCCTGCGCCATATACGCGGGAACCGTATTTGCCCTGGAGTCGTATTACAGAAAGAGATCGGTTAAAAAACGAAAAGAAATGCGGGAGATAGACGAGTTTTTCTCCGCTGTGCGCCATGAGTTCCACACACACGGGATGGCAGGCGAAGCAGTCCGGGACGCGGGACTTATGCAAAAGAGCGCATTTATCCGCCGGGAGGCGGAGCGCATTGCGGAGGTGCTGGAGGCAGAGGACATCAACGCTGCCGCGGATGAATACAGGGCATCCGCCAACAACAGGTATCTGAAGCTCTTCCTTACGCTCTGCGTGACCGTTGAGGAATACGGCGACAAAAACACCGGCGAAGGCTCCGTGTTTCTTAAAAATATTATGGATCTGAAGGAGGAATTGAGACTTGAGGCAGAAGCTGATGAACTACTTGGCTCAAAGACTGCGGGCATTTGTCTGGTTTCGGCAGCCCCCGCGTTTTGCCTGAAAATGATCGAAAACTGGTCAACGGGAAACCTTCCCGAGATGAGCGGTTTTTATAAGGGGAGAAGCGGCGTAACTATGTTAGCCGTCCTCTTTTCACTGTCTGTTGCCGTATATGCAATAAACTACCTGCTCCGCGGAATTAATAACGATATGACCGTAAGAAGGAGCTTCTTCGAAAGGGTCGGCTTACCCCGAGCCATGATCCCATTCCTTTCGTGGACAGAGCGAACCTTCAGGCGGTACAGCGCCTACCAGGCGAGGCTCATAGCCGGGGCGGGGCTTATCATGACACCCGGGAAACTCATGTTTTTCAAGTTTTCTGCAGGTTTTATGGTGATATCCGCGTTCTCGGCAGCCTACCTGTGCGCGCTGTTTACAAATGAGGCCATGCCATATCTGCTGTTCGTTGTATTCCTTCTTGTCCTGTGCTGCGTTTTGCCGGACCTTCTTCTGATCGTCTTTGCGTATCTGAACAGGCTGAGGATGGACGAGGAAGTAATGCAATATCAGACGATAATAAGCATGCTCTCAAACATCGAATTTATCTCCGTGTACGAGATACTGGAGGAGCTCGAGCACTTTGCGATCATATTCAGACGCAACATAAGTGACTGCCTGAACGACTTCAATCTTGGAGAGGAAAAGGCGTTGCTCGCGCTGTCCGGAAGCGGAAACGCACAGCTTGGCAGGCTTTCAGAAAGGCTTGCCATGTGCGACAGGATAGGCGTAAAGAACGCAATGGATGAGCTTGCTGCAGACAGGGATCATTACATCAAGAGCCGGGAGAGAAAGACCGGGGAAAACGTGAAAAAACGCGCCGTACTCGGTCAGTTCCTGGCATTTATCCCGCTTATCGCATCGGTGGCGCTGTATCTTATCATCCCCTTTGCGACGGAAAGCTTCAGGCTGCTTTCGGAGATAAGCGCGGAACTAAGGATCTGAGGTTAAGGAGAGAGATATGGAAAACGCCTTGAAAGCACTGATCATGGCTGCCGAGATCATCATTACCTGTATAGTGGTGGCCTTTGGCTTTTACGCCGCGGGAACGGCAAAGGCAAACGCCGCTGCCGGAAACGAGGCTGCGACCAAGATGACGAGAAGGCTTGAAGAAAACAGTCTGCTTGTTTACGACGGGGCTGTGCTGTCCGGAAGCGAGCTGCTGAACCTTCTCAGATACGAGCTTAACCGCATGAAGAGCGGAAACGGCACTGTCGCCTTCTTTGAAGTGACGGTAAGGCACAGGAACACCCTCACTACCGTTGAGGATTACGCAAAGCTCTCAGCAAAGGACAGCACAGAATATGTATCGCCGACAGCAGCCTTTAAGGGCGAGGCGGTATACCGGCAGGGGACCCTTGCAGGGCTCAGGTTCACGCCGGCAACACAATAAACTGGAGGAAGAACAATATGGAAAACTCATTAAAGGGATTAATGTTAGCCGCAGGTGTGGTCATCACCTGCATAGTGATAAGCCTCGGCTTTTATATGTCGAGAGAAGCCAAGAATGCAGCAAATAACGGGATCAGCCAGATATCTAACATGACAGCGGTAAACGACGCCGCAAAAGAGATGTACGACGGCCTTTCTATTTCCGGCAGGGAAGTTATCAGCGTTTTGAAGCAGTACGCAGATGAGCTTAACTCCGGCAGCCTTATCGTAAGCGTTGCAACGGGCAGGGGCACACAGACCGTAAACACTTCTTACACGGCGGCATATTCCGCAACAAACGACCCTACTGTCTACACAAACACAAGCTATATCAATCCAAACGGCGTATTTAAGGGACTTGTGACACACGACACCAAGGGCGTAATCACCATGAGGTTTACGCAGGAGTAAAAGCAACTGTCAGCTGTTTGCTGCGCCCGCAGCATGGAGGTTAAGTTTGAAATGGAAGAGATCACGGGATTTATAGGCAGGGCAGCGGCGGTGCTTGCGTTTGTGGGCGCCCTCGCCCTTGCACTCCGCCAGATCGATATCCTTGAAGTGCTGGCGCTGCTGGAACCGGCAGCCCACACCTTCAGGATAGTGATGTAACGGGAAAACTGGAGTAAAGCGTTACTTGGAGGTTGACGATGGAGGTATTTTCGAGGGTTTTAGGGATACTGGGGGCTGTTTTTATCATATTGCTGGCTTTTACGCATTATCTCGGAATGGAAAAGAAAAAGCTGCTGAAGGCAGAGGAACGGATAGCCGAGGTTTACGCCGGCATCCGTGAAAAAGGGATGATCACGGCTTCGGATGTGCTGGAGATAAAGGAGGCCGCGTCCCTTTGCGGCGGGAGCGTCTGCATCTCGTCCGGCGCCCTGAGGGAAGGGATAGAGCCGGAAACAGGCTATATCTACACTTACAGGGACTATTTCTATCTTAGCGACATCGAAGGGATCATCTGCGACGAAGGGAGCTTTTGTATGATGCCCGGGGACTCTGTGTCCATCAGCGTGGAAGCCGACAAACGAAGACCTTTCGACATTTTCCGGCCCCTCAGCCGTAACCGCCTGTCCTTTGGAGGCGCGCTGTGAACGTATTTTCAAGACTGTTTGATATCGCTTTAGCTTTTTTATGCATGTTTGCTCTGCCTTTTATGCTCTACAAGGCAGAGCTTTATGATATTGCCTTTGATAACGCCGTGCGTAACGCGGATCTTTTCATTGCCCGTGTGCAACACAGTGAGTGCCTGGAGGACAGGCTTGTTGAGGAACTTCTTTCCGGAAACGACAGTATCACAGGGATAAGGTTTGAGATAGAGCTTGAAAGGGAAAGCCCGATCACCGGGACAGAGGAGCATATGGCCGCAAAGGTGAGCTTTCGGGAGGTATCCATGCTTCTCCAAAAGTACGAAAAGATACCACTTGGCGCAAAGGACACGGTAAAAGTCGTTATTTACGGGCGGTCTTTCGGGGTCGCGACAAAGACCCTGCGTCAGGGGAGAGTGCGGTAAAGGCAGGGAGTTTCTATGAAATTAAAACACTTAACGCTTGTGTTCCTGATCAT
>JAGDCQ010000149.1 GCA_017958465.1 Lachnospiraceae bacterium | reverse complement strand
TTGGAGCAGGATCCTGTCACATCGCCTGCAGAAGCAAGGAGCTTCTCCATCTCGGGGGAGAGCATATGCTCCTTGGTCCTGAGCACGTTCTTCAAATAAACCTTGTAACGGGCAAGCTCCGGCTTTTCGCCGTAGAACCTGTCGATAGCGCCTTCAGGCAGCGCAAGGATCTCAGGCTCCAGGAAGGAAGCCATCTCCCCGAGCTTTACAAACTCGGAGCGCACGCGCATTACAAGCTTCTGGTTGTCGGAATTTGTGGTATCCACATCCGATACACGGGCAGCATAGCCAAACAGCCTGCCACCGATAAAATCAATATCTTCGTTGAGCCTTAAAACCGTGTAAAGGCTCTCCGCACTATCTATCTTGCCCTGGTAGGAGGCAAGCTTTTCTCCCATCTCCACTACTTTTTTGAGGTCCGCTTCCCAAAGCTCCACAGTCTCGTAAATATCTTCTGTTTTCCATGTATCTTCAACACGGACTTCACTTCTTTTCGGTAACTCTTTAGCCATTTTGTTTCTCCTTCTGATAGGCATTTGCAAGGGACAGGACAAGAGATGTCGCAGTCACGATGCGTTTTTCAGTATATCTTCAGGAGCCCCAAAAGTCAAGTGGAGCGTTGCCTCAGATCCCGTTTTGCGTCACTAGGGTAACCCACTCGTTAAGGTAGCTTCCGGAGATGCCGCCGTGGGCATCAAGGGGCTCATAAGGGTCATAGGGGAGCCTTGGAGCCTCTAACTCCTCAATTGCGTCAATGTCGCCCGCAAGGTACGAAGCTACTGTTTCCGCCGCAGCAGAAAGCCGCTCTTTAAGGCCCCCGAAGCGTATATCGTGGATCTCGAAGCCAAAGGCCTTATTTTCGTACATCCACTGCTTTCGAAGGGTTTTTAAGAAGGCGTCCACAAGCTTTACAGCCTCAGGGATCGTCTCCTTGCAAAGCCGCTCAAGCTCCGCCCTGTCAGAAGCCCTGTAGGCTTTAGTCAGTTTCTTCCCAAGCTCTGCTTTTACTGAAAGGGCCTTGGCAAGGGCAATAAAGGTATCATAAAGATATGAAAATCCCCCCGGAGCAGCCTCTTTTTCAGCTTTAAGCCGCTCTGCCTCCTTTGCAAAAAACTCATTTGATCCGTCCGGCACGTGCAGGTCAAACTTCCCCTGCAGGACATCCTGATAGAGCATATACCTTGTGGGGTAAAGCTCCCTCTTTCCAAGGTCCTTCCTGTTTCCCGGGCACATAAGCCCTTCAAGATCCATAAAGGACTCGTAGGAAGCGCCCGTTACAGCCTTTACGGCCTGTGCCAGGTTATCGTCGGCTGTCCTGCCGTTCCAGCAGTTCTCGGCATAGCAGGCGAGGGTGGGCAGGGTTGAAAATACCGAGCACGTCCCGCCGTTGTCGCCCCACAGGGTCACATATATCTCTTTTATCCCGTGCTCCCTTGCAGACTCCATGGCAGCTCTCGCGGAATTCACGGAAAACCTGTTCAGCGGCACAGTACCGTACCAGCAGGATGCGCCACCGGCAAAAGCCACAGGGTTGCGGAACTTCAGGTGGTTTTCAAACATCCTGTCGTACTTTTTCTTGTCATCGCCGTAATAATCCCAGTAAACAAGCGTCACTTCGGGCGGGACTATGGCGGTAACACGCTCCGTTACCACAGTGTCCTCCGAATAATAGTCGTGCTGCGGGTTGCACATCCTGAAAAACATGTCGCTCCACATCCGCGGCTCAAAGCCGTAGCGTTTGCAGATCCCGACCACTTTTTCCAGGTGTTCCAGCATAATGGCGGAGCTGTCCCTGTACCCCTTTTTCTCAAGGTAATGCCCGCGCCCGAGCAGGTAGGCCTCATCCATGCCGATATTGATGCGCCTGGACTTAAAGCACTCGCTTGCTGTCCGGATGCACTTTTCGATAAGCTCGTAGGTTTCCGGGAGCGCAAGGTTCAAGATGTCGTCCCAGTCGGAAAGCCCGCTGTAAACCGGCCACCGAAGGATTGCCTTCAGGTGGGCAAGAGTCTGGATGCAGGGGATGAGCTCCACCCCCAGTTTTTCAGCATAAGCATCTATATCTCGAAGCTCTTCGCGGGTGTATCTTCCGCGGAGGTGCCCAAAATAGGGCTCTCCCGGTACTTCGTAGGTATCCTCCGTATA
>JAGDCQ010000020.1 GCA_017958465.1 Lachnospiraceae bacterium | reverse complement strand
TGCCAGAAGAAGAGCGCCAGGGAGCGGATCCCGTGCTTAAGGACGGCAACCTCCTTACAAACGTGTTCAACCGCATCGTCCGTTCCTGCTTCTACACTCTGCAGAAGAACTTTGACGGAAAATACCCGGATCGTCCTGTTTCCGAAAGTTTCGTCGAGGAATGCAGGGAAGCCATCCTCACCTACGAACAGAACATGTACGACCATCAGTTCCACAAGATAACTTATGTGCTGGACACCCTCATCCGCAACATCAACAAGATGTGGGTAAACAATATGCGTACCGCCGATGCAAACGACGACAACGAGCTGCGTGCCCAGGTCCTTGTTGATGCATTCCACGGCGTCCGTGTTGCAACTGCGCTCCTTCATCCCATCGCGCCTTCGGGCGTTGAAAAGGTCCGCGAGTACCTGAATGTGGACAAACGCATCTACAACTGGGATTACATTTTCGAGCCCCTCACTGCGTTCATGGAAAACCCTGCAACCCACGAATTCAAGTTCCTTGAGCCCCGTGTGGATTTCTTCGAGCTTCATCCCACGCAGATAGCAGCTCTTGAAAAGAACCAGTAACCTTTGTGAGGCCCCTATGTCAGATAATACGAACAAGCCCCTTTACGGCGCTTTGGAGGCCGGCGGGACGAAAATGATATGCGCTGTGGGAACGGCAGACGGCAAGATCCTTGACCGGGTTTCCTTCCCCACCGAAACCCCCGCCGAAACGGTTCCGAAAATGACGGCATATTTCAGCGATAAAGGGATAAGCGCCATCGGTATCGGGTGCTTTGGCCCCATAGACCTTATCCCGGGCTCTGAGACCTACGGGTTTATAACGACCACTCCCAAAACAGCCTGGAAAAACTACAACATCGTAAAAGCCTTCAAGGACGCCCTTGGCGTTCCTGTGGGTTTCGACACGGATGTTAACGCCGCCATCCTCGGCGAAGCGGGATTCGGAGCCGCAAAAGGCCTGAAAAACGCTGTTTATGCCACTATCGGCACAGGCGTCGGGATTGGTGTTCTGTCCGAGGGCCGGCTGCTTCACGGTGTCCTTCACCCGGAAGGCGGCCATATCCTTATAGCAAGACGGGAAGGCGACACCGCAAAGAGCGCATGCCCCTTCCATGAAAACTGCCTCGAAGGCCTTGCCGCAGGTCCGTCAATAGAAAAACGCTGGGGCAAAAAAGGCTTTGAGCTTGCAGACAGGCCGGAGGTCTGGGACCTCGAAGCCTACTACATTGCGCAGGCACTTGTAAACTACACGCTCCTGCTCGCGCCGGAAAGGATAGTCCTTGGCGGCGGTGTTATGGCCCAGGAGCAGCTTTTCCCGCTTATCCGCGAAAAGTATAAAGAACTCCTCAACGGATACCTTTCTGTTAAGGAGATCGAAGATCTTGATTCCTATATCGTTCCTTCGTCACTGGGCGGCAGCCAGGCTGTGCTCGGCTGCTTTCTGCTGGCAAAGGACGCTCTCTGAAGATCATAGTAACTTAAAAGGGGCCGCAAGGGCCCCTTTTTTATTCAAGGTTTCTTATTCAAACAAAAAGTCCAGCACGGCAGGCTTTTCCACGCCGTCCGCTTCTGTTAACGTTATGGGCTTCTTTGAAAGCCATTCCCGTCTCGGCGTCTCAAAATCCCCCGCTCTCACGTAGAGCTTTTGCTTATTTGCCTTCACAAGCCGCGCATAATCGAACGGGCTCTTTATCCTTTCCGGAAGGATCACACCCCTTAAGCCTCTTTTAGGCTCCTGGTTTCTGTGGATATCGCTACCCGCTGTCATTGGAAGCCCATAGTGGCTTGCATATGCGTAAGCAAGCGCATCAAACTCCGGATCGTTCCCCGAGTTTGCGGCCTCCACAGCGTGCACGTGTGCCGGATGGAGCCTGATGCTGTGTATATAATCCCTGTCCCTGAAGGGATGGGCCTGCACCATCAGACCGCCTAAAGCATTTATCTCGGCAAAAAGCCTGTCGTAGTCCCAGGAAAGCATATCGGGGTTACGCAACAGCCACTCCTTGTCCACTCCGTAGAGAAGGTATTCATCTCCGCCGAAGTTCCACTCGATGCCGAAAAAAACATCGATCCCTATACGGTCCCCTTCTGCCTTTGCTTCCTCATAGCCCGCGCAGTAAAGCCTTACACGCT
Organism: Lachnospiraceae bacterium; assembly: GCA_017958465.1. GTDB lineage: Bacteria > Bacillota > Clostridia > Lachnospirales > Lachnospiraceae > SZUA-448. Next base: position 19,477 of record JAGDCQ010000020.1, on the reverse strand, counting down.
CTTCCCAGGGAAGGGATCTGTCTATCGCAGAGTTCCCATTGAAGAAATGGTCCGTCACAAAAAACCCGTCATGTCCGGATTCCTTCATATAGCGCGCCATTTCCGTGCCCGAGGACACGCCGCAGGCGCTCACACCCGCCGTATGCAGGTGCGTTTCGTACAAATACTCCAGTTTCATTACCCTAAAAACCTCAAAATCGCCTTATATTCCGGTGGGGATCAAAGTTCCCCAAAATCCAGCGTTGCAAAATAATCTTCCACCGTCTCGGCGCGCCTTATCTGCTTTACGCTCCTGTCTTCGCGAAGCAGCAGCTCCGCCGAACGGAGCTTGCCGTTATAGTTGTAGCCCATGGAAAAGCCGTGGGCGCCGGCATCGTAGATACACATATAGTCGCCTATCTCAGGCCTCGGAAGAAGCCTGTCAATGGCAAATTTATCGTTATTCTCGCAAAGGGAGCCCGTCACATCACACTTGTAATCGCAGGGCGCGTCCTCTTTCCCGAAAACCGTGATGTGGTGGTAAGCGCGGTACATTGCGGGACGCATAAGGTTTGCCGCACAGGCGTCCACACCCACGTAATCCTTGTAGATGTGCTTTTCGTGGATCACCTTTGTAATAAGCTGCCCGTAAGGCGCAAGCATATAGCGGCCAAGCTCAGTGTAGATCGCCACATCGCCAAGGCCCGCAGGCACCATTATCTCCTCAAAAGCCTTCCTTACGCCTTCGCCGATGGCAAAGATGTCGTTTGCCGTCTGATCCGGCAGGTAAGGGACTCCAACGCCGCCTGAAAGGTTGATGAAGGAAACCGCAACTCCCGTCTTCTCCTTAACCTCCACCGCAAGCTCAAAGAGGGTGCGGGAAAGCATGGGATAGTAGTCGTTTGTAACGGTGTTGCTAACAAGGAAGGAATGGATGCCGAATTCCTTTGCGCCAAGGGCCTTAAGACGGGTGAAAGCCTCCATCAGCTGGGCCTTTGTCATGCCGTACTTCGCGTCCTCCGGGTTATCCATTATCCCGTTGCTCACCTTGTAAACACCGCCCGGATTGTAGCGGCAGCAGATAACCTCAGGCACTCCGCACTCTTTGTCAAGGAAATCTATAAGTGAGATATCGTCAAGGTTGATGATGGCCCCAAGCTCCTTAGCGTAGGAAAACTCCCCTTCCGGCGTGTCGTTCGAGGAGAACATTATCTCACGCCCGGTGATCCCGCTCCTTTTTGACAGCTCCAGCTCCGCAAAGCTTGCGCAGTCCGTGCCGCAGCCTTCCTCGTGCAGGATCTTCAGGATGTAGGGATTGGGCGTCGCCTTTACCGCAAAAAATTCCTTGTAGCCCTTGTTCCAGCCAAAGGCCTTCTTCAGGGCGCGGCAGTTTTCGCGGATGCCCTTTTCGTCATAGATATGGAACGGTGTGGGATGATCCTTTACTATCTGTAAAAGCTCTTCTTTACTGATCATCGGTCTTTTCATGGTCTTCCTCCAAAAAGGTAATCTCCCGGTTACGCACTGCCTTCTGCCCGAGGGCCAAACATAGGATATTTATACTACAAAACGGCCTTGTTTTCAACACTTTTTATCGCGCTAAAGTGATAAATTTTTAATACTGTACTTTTGCGCATTTATCTGTTATGATAAGTCAAAAGCCCGGACGGGGTGTAAAGACAATACAAAAGGAGGCAGGCTCCATGACAATAAACGAACTCACAAGGAAAATGAAGCTGATAAGCTCCCCCCAGCTTTCCGCAAGCAGCAGTGATGCAAGAAACAAGGCCCTTTTAGCCATAGCGGAAGCGCTCAAGGAAAACAGCGAAAAGATATTTGAAGCAAACGCCAAAGACCTTGCAAACGCCGACGCTTCGGGCGTTCCCACTCCCGTCAAAAAGCGCCTTAAGTTTGACGAAGCAAAGCTTTCAGGATGCCTTTCCGGCATTGCAGACCTTGTAAACCTTGAGGATCCTCTTAGAAAGGTCACCCTCGACAGGGAGCTGGACGAAGGCCTTGTCCTTACGCGCCTTACCTGCCCAATCGGTGTTATAGGCGTTATTTTTGAAGCACGCCCCGACGCCCTGGTGCAGATCTCAACACTTTGCCTTAAGTCCGGCAACTGCGCTGTCTTAAAGGGCGGAAGCGAGACCAGGACCACCAACCGCGTGCTGTTCGACATCATCTACGAGGCTGCTTTAAGCGCCGGTCTCCCGGAAAATTGCCTTGCCCTTTGCGAGGAGCGCTCCGAGATCTCGGAGCTCCTTAAGTGTGAAGGGAACGTGGACCTTATCATCCCGAGGGGCTCCAACGCCTTTGTGCGCTACATAATGGACAACACCCACATCCCCGTTATGGGGCATGCGGACGGCATCTGCCACACATATATCGACGCCGCTGCCGATGCGGAAAAGGCAGTAAAGATCGTGACCGACGCGAAAACCCAGTACGTTTCCGTCTGCAACGCCACCGAGACCCTCCTTGTAAACAGGAATGTTGTAAACACCATCCTTCCAAAGGTCCGGGACGCCCTCCTCGCAAAGAACGTAAAGATCCGCTCCACTGCTGAACTTGCGCCTGTTCTTAACGGCGAGATCATCGCGGATGACGACTTCGCAAACGAGTATCTTGACTATATCATTGCTGTAAAGGCTGTGGATTCCGTGGATGAAGCCATCGCCCACATAAACCGCTTCGGCTCCCACCACACGGACGCCATCATCACCGAGGACCGCGCTGCCGCAGACAGGTTCTGTGCCCTTGTGGATTCCGCCGACGTTTTTGTAAACTGCTCCACCCGCTTTGCAGACGGCTACAGGTTCGGTTTTGGTGCCGAGGTCGGGATAAGCACCGGCAAGCTCCACGCAAGAGGCCCTGTGGGTCTCGAAGGCCTTGTTACATACAAATACAGGCTCGAAGGCAACGGCCACATAGTCGCGGACTACGCGGAAGGCCGCAGGAGCTTTAACTTCAAGGACCTGTAACACTTTTTAAACAACAAACCCCATAGCTCCCTTTCCTCGCAGGTTTAACCAGGCGTAAAAGCGGGATGCTATGGGGTCTTTTTTTACATATTCACTTTGAACTGTGCGGTAAGCTCCTCAAGCTTTTCTGCCACATGCTTCATCTCTTCGCTCATATCCTGAACGTTCTTTGTGGCCTCCGAGATCTGGGCTATAGAAGCGCTTGTCTCCTCGGCAGAAGCGGCATTCTCTTCGGAGATCGCGGAAAGGCTCGTGATATTGTCGTTAAGTCCTGCACAGAGTTTCTGAACCTCGTCTGCATTTCTCTTTACGTTCTCAACGGTATCCTGCGTCTTTTCGATCTCGCCGATAAGGACTTCCAGGCTGTTCTTTGAGGACTTGCTGGTCTCTGACTGCTTGTCCATCATCTCAGACATATCCCGCACCATCGTAACTGCGCCGTCTGTCTCTTCCTTCAGGTTCGCCATTATGTTCCTGATCTTCACTGCTGCATTGTTGGACTGGTCTGCAAGGGTCGAGATCTCGCCCGCAACAACCGCAAACCCGCGACCTGCCTCGCCCGCTCTTGCTGCCTCTATTGAAGCGTTGAGGGAAAGGAGGTTTGTCTGGGATGCTATGCTGTTAATGTCATTTGCTGCAGTGGTAACGGTCTCAACGGCATCCTTCACGTGCTGCATCTTCTCGGTAATATCCTGAAGCTTGCTGATCGTCTCGGACATATTTGTGATGAGCACATTGAAGTTGCTGTCCACCTCTTCGGAATTCTTCTGCATCTTCGTAGCGCAGTCTTTTGTCTTGTTTACGCTCTCGTTGATCTCTTCTACGGTCCTTAAGATCTCGGCTACCTCCCTTGCGGAAGTCTCCACTTCCTGGGCCTGGGTGGTCGCGCCGTGCGCTATGCCCTCAACTGCGTCCGAAAGTTCGGTCATGGACTGGGCGGAGCCGCCGGCTGCCACATCAAGGCCTTCAGCGCCCTTTACGAGGATATCGATGTTTTCCTTTACTCCGCCGATAGCCTCCGTAAAGTGCTCTTTAACCTGGTTAACATTCTTGACCATCTCACCCACAGCATCAGCACGCCTGATCCCGTCGGACGCCGGTTTCTGTGTGAAGTCGCCGCCCGCAAGATCGTTGCACACCTTAGAAACACCAAGGATCGCACGGCTTATGGTCCTTACCACGAATACCGAGATCGCTATTGTTAACGCAAGGATCAACACAGCAATGACAATCGTGTTGATAGTCGCCTGCATCAGCTCTTTCGTGTATGTTTCCTTCGGAATGCCTGTGAAGACCATACCGCAAACTGTCCTGCCCCCGGGCTGATAGAGCGGAAGGTACGCAACAACGCATTCCTTTCCGACTACAGGAGTGCTCATAGAGGTGTATTCCCCGCCCTTCAGGACTACGTCGGACACGTTTTTCTGTGCCGGTGTCCCGGTCGCGCGCTCGTTACCGTTCTTTACCGAAGTGAGCCTTCTTGTGTCTCCAAAGAATATTGTTGCATAGATGCCGGTCTTTTGGTAATACTCATCCAGGACTTCGTTGATGTAGGACAGATCTGTGTCATCGGCGTACATTACACCGTTTTCGTCAACGCTGAAACTGTCTTCTGCAAGAGTCTCAATGAAGGAGCGGATAACCTCCGCCGAGCTTTTAAGTTTATTCACTGTTTCCGAGCCCATTGTAGACTGCAGCTTGGATGTTGATACTATCGTCATGAGCACACTCGCTACTATCACCGGCAAAAGCACAAGTGTCAATAGCCTTACAGTGAAGCTTTTCTTGAATCTGTTGATCATAAAACGCCTCCTAATACATTTTGCCTTCAATGAACCGGGGCATATCCCGCATTGCGATCCCCCCGAAAAGCCTTAACATAACAAATAGGCACGGTCCACTACAAAGATTATAATGCTTTGTAATGTACCGTGCAAGTCTTTTTGTGATATTATACGTCTTTTTTTTTAGTTTTTACGAGTTATCTGTCTTCTCTGAAATACGACAGACCGAGGGCCTGAGGAGGCCTGCTTTCACGCTTCATGCGGAAACTTACAAATATCAGCACAAGGATCGTAACTATGTAAGGAGTCATATTCCAGATATGCTGCGAGATCACTATTCCTGTGATAAATGTAGGCGCATAGGCTCCCGCTTTAGAGAGGAAGCCGAAGAGATAGCCGCCCCAGATGGCGTTTACGGGCTTCCAGGTCGCAAAGATAACAAGTGCTACAGCGAGCCATCCCATGCCTTCTATGTCGAGGGCCGTTGACCACTGAACGTTGTTGATGACAAGGTACAAAAATCCGCCAAGTCCGGAGATAGCCGACCCCGTGAGGATCGCAGCATATTTGTATCCCGTAACGTTTATACCCATTGCGTCCGCAGTTCCCGGGTTTTCGCCTATGGCCCGCAGGTTAAGCCCCTGATGGGTCTTGTTGAAGAACAGCTGCAGAAGGATCGCAAGGATTATTGCGAGATACACAAGAAATCCATAGTTGAAGAGCAGCTTTCCGACAACTCCAAGGTTGGTGGAGAGGAAGGGTATCTTGGCGTTAAACACCTCGTCCGCAAGTGCGGAACGGATAGCGGTGCTCCCGCTCTTTGCGCTTATTACGCTGCCAAAGTGCTTTGCGATACCGGCTCCGAAGGTTGTGAGGGTGATACCCGTAACGTTCTGGTTTGCCTTAAGTGTTATGGTAAGAAAGGCGTAGATCAGGCCTGCGAGAGTCGCAGCCACGATCGAGGACAAAAGCCCGAGGAGAAGCATCACAAACCCGGAAGGGTTCGCAGTGTTCTGTTCGTAAAGGAAAGTAGCCGCAAAACCGGAGATACCGCCGCAAAGCATGATGCCCGGAACACCGAGGTTCAGGTGGCCTGCCTTTTCGGTAAGGATCTCGCCCATGGCTCCGTAAAGGATAACGCTGCCGAAGTTGACCGCCATAACGATCCAGCCCAGCATACTGTCCAGATTCCAGATTATACCCATATCACTTGCCCTCCTTTCCGTTTTTCCTGAACACCAGGCGATAGTTTATGAAGAATTCCACGCCGATCAGGAAGAACAGGATTATCCCCGAGATAACGTTTGACAGGTATTCCGTAGCGTTTGCGTTCATACTGCTGATCTCGGATGCGGCATTCTGGAAGAACACCATCATGAAAGAAGTCCCGATCATGGTGAAGGGATTGAATTTTGCGAGCCATGCAACAACTATGGCGGTAAAGCCGAAGCCGTTGTTCATGGTGTGGGAAAGCGTAAAATCGATGCCGGAAACCGTCAGGAAACCGCAAAGCCCGCAGATGGCGCCGGAAAGCACCATCGTCCTTATGGTGACCTTCTTTACGTTTATGCCGGCGTAGCGCGCGGTTTTTTCGGATTCGCCCACCACCGCAAGCTCATAGCCGTGCTTTGTGCGTTTCATGTAGATATACATGAGGGCAGCCACTATCAGGACTATCCCCGTGCATATATAAAAGTTTTCCTTGGCGATAACAGGCATTACCGCATTCTTTGCTATCTGCTTGAAGGAAGCGAAGCCTGAGCTCTCGCCTTTCCAGACGTCCACGCTGTACATTACCCAGAAGGTGGCGATATAGTTCATCATAAGGGTGAACAGTGTTTCGTTAGTGTTCCAGAAAGCCTTGAAGATGGCGGGAAGCACTGCCCAGAGCGCGCCTGCGAGTATGGCCCCAAGGCCCATCAGCGGGATAAGCACTCCGCCGGGAAGATTTCTGAAGGTAAGTGCCACAAATGAGGCTGCGAGGGCTCCCACAAGCATCTGTCCCTGGGCGCCTATGTTCCAGAACTTCATCTTGAAGGCAGGGGCAAGGCCTACACCCAGACAAAGCAGGGGCGTAAGGGTCTTTATTGTGTTCCTGATACGCCTTGGAGTCCCAAAGGTTCCGGTGACCATAGCGCCGTAGATGTTAAAGGGGTTTATCCCCGTGACTGCGAAAACGAAGGCGCCGGTAACGAGAAGCGCCGCAGCTACCGCGATCACTCGCAGCATCCATTTTTTCAGGGTCGTGGTGTCCTCTTTTCTTACAACGTGAACGAGAGGTTCTTTATTTGCTTTGCTCTGCGCCATTGCTCTCAACCCCCGTTCCTCCTGTCATAAGCAGGCCCACCTGCTCTTTTGTGCAGGTCCTTGCGTCCAGGATCCCGGTGATCCTGCCTTCGCAAAGGACAAGTATCCTGTCGGAAAGCGCAAGCAGCACATCCAGGTCCTCACCTACAAAGATCACTGCAACGCCTTTCTTTTTTTGCTCATTTATAAGTCTGTAGATCGTAAAAGATGTGTTGATATCAAGCCCTCTTACGGCGTATGCCGTCATGAGCACCTGCGGCGCTGCCGCGATCTCGCGCCCTACAAGGACCTTCTGGACATTTCCGCCCGAGAGGCGGCTTACCGGCGTCTGGATATCCGGCGTCTGCACCTCAAGCTCGTCCTTTATGCTGCCGGCCAGCTCTCTTGGAGCTTTCTGCTCCGTAAAGATGGTCTTTCCGTTTTCGTAGGATTTAAGCATCATATTCTCGCTCATGCCCATCGATCCCACAAGGCCCATTCCAAGCCTGTCCTCAGGCACAAACGAGAGCACGACTCCAAGCTCCCTTATCTGCTTTGGATTCTTCCCTACCAGCTCTGTAGGCGTTACAGCGTCCGAAGGAAGATACTCGATGCTTCCGCTCTCAACCGCCGCAAGTCCCGCTACAGACTCAAGGAGTTCCTTCTGTCCGCAGCCCGATATACCGGCGATACCAAGGATCTCTCCGCTGTTTGCCACAAAAGAGATATCCTTGAGGGCAAGGTTGCCCTCCCTGTCGCGCACCGTAAGGTTCTTGATCTCAAGACGCTTTGTGGGGTTAACAGGCTCGGGCCTCTCGATGTTGAGGTCCACCTTCCTGCCCATCATCATCTCGGTAAGGATCTTCTCGTTGGCATTCACGGTATCTATGCTGGCCACACACTCGCCTTTGCGGAGTATCGCCACCCTGTCGGAGACGCTTAAAACTTCCTGGAGCTTATGTGTGATGATGACGATGGCCTTCCCCGCGTCACGCATGTTGCGGATAACACGGAACAGCTTCTCGGATTCCTGTGGCGTGAGCACCGCCGTAGGCTCGTCAAGTATCAGTATATTTGCGCCCCTGTAAAGGATCTTCACGATCTCAAGCGTCTGCTTCTGGGAGACGTTCATGTCGTACACCTTTTTGTCGGGGTCTATATCAAAGCCGTATTTATCGCAGATCTCACGGATCTTTGCGGCCACTGCTTTCCTGTCTATCTTCATCCTGTCGGCGTTTTCGCCAAGGACGATATTTTCTGCCGCCGTAAAGACATCTATCAGCTTAAAGTGCTGGTGCACCATGCCGATGCCGTTGTCAAAGGCGTCTTTGGGCGACTTTATCTGAACGGGCACATCATCGATGAGGATCTCGCCCTCATCAGGATAATATATGCCCGCAAGCATATTCATCAGCGTCGTCTTTCCGCTGCCGTTTTCGCCAAGCAGCGAGAGGATCTCGCCGTGACGGATACTTAAGTTTACGTTTGTGTTTGCCGCTACATGCCCGAAGGTCTTGCTGATCCCTCTGAGGCGGACGGCTTCTTTGTTTTCAGGCATACATTTCTCCTGTACGGGACATGTCCCGCAATCGTGTTTTTAAACCTCAAAAACCCCAAAAGGGAAACCACGCGGGTTCCCCTTCAGGGTAATAGATACTAGTTTTTAAAAATCCTAGTTTGGATTAAGCTCGGTGATACCGTCGATCCTTATTGAGAAGTAAGGAGCGGATCTGAGCACTGACTCTTCAACATAGCCGTTCTTCACGGTCTCTTGCTGCTGTCCCTGATATACTACGCGGGGAGTAGCACCTGAGAAATCCATGTATGAGAAGTCTACAATGTTGCTGGAAATAGCAGCGCCGCCAACGGTGAAGGTCTTTAAGTCAAATACGTGAAGTGTGCCGCCCTTGATAGCTGCAACAACTTCGTCAACCTTAGCCTGGGTGCCTTCTGCGGCAGACTTGCCAAGAGCTGTGATAGCAACTGAGTTGGACTCATAACCCTGTGCCCAATCCTGCTCAAGCTTCTTGCCATCCATAACAGTCTTGATAGCGTGCTCGTAGTAAACTTCCCAGTTGTTTGTAGCGGAAGTAAGAGCCGCTGTGGGAGCTGCCTGGAGCATATCTACGTTGTAACCTACAGAGAATACGACCTTGCCGTTCTTTACTGCATCTTCACATGCTGTGGGAGCACCTGTGGAGTCTGCGTGCTGGCCGATGATAACACAGCCGGAATCGATAAGTGCGTTAGCAACTGTCTTCTCATCCTCGTAGTTGAACCAGCTCTTTGTGTACTGAACGCTCATGGAAACGTTTGAAACAACGGAACGGATGCCAAGGAAGAATGCGGTGTAGCCGGATACAACCTCTGCGTAAGGGTAAGCGCCTACGTAGCCGATCTTGATGTTGCCGTCAGCATCATATGCATTGGGGGTAGCGTCCTTAGAAACGGTGCCCTTGTCAAGAAGCTCTTTGAGCTTGAGACCTGCAACAACGCCTGATACGTAACGGGATTCATAAACCTTTGTGAAAGCGTTGCAAAGGTTTGCGATACCGCTGATAGCGGCAAAGTCACCTGTCATTGCAACAAAAGTAACATCGGGATACTTGGGAGCAACTTCTGCCATGTAGTTCTGATGGCCGTAGCTGTTCGAGATAACGATCTTGCAGCCCTTATCAACAAGGTCTTCTGCGGCATTTGCACAGTCCGATGTCTCAGGAACGCTGTACTTCCACTCGATCTGGCTGTCTGCAAGGCCAAGCTTCTTAGCTGCTGCCTGGATGCCGTCGATGTGAGCCTTTGTGTACCCTTCGGTAGCATCACCTACAAGGATAACACCAACCTTAAAGTCTGAAGTTTTGTTTCCGCAGGCGGTAAGACTTGCTGCGCTGAGCACGATCATTACTGCTGCAAGGAAAAGTGCGGTAATTCTTTTCATGGTTCTCCTCCACATGAATTATTAAATCAGCCGAAAACGATCCCGTCTTCGGATAATTTCATTATCTTTGCAAGGGCCTCCACACGGATCCCCTTTGCCCTGAGGGCGTTTCCGCCACCCTGGTATTCCTTTTCGATGACAACCGCGGCTCCCGCCACTGTTGCTCCCGCCTTTTCAACGATCTTTGAAAGGGCCGTGAGGGCGGCTCCGCGGGCAAGAAAATCGTCCACGAGGAGCACTTTGTCACCGGGATTAATGTATTCCTTCGAAACTACTATATTGTTTTCCTTTTGGTGGGTATAAGACCAGGCAGGCTCCGAATAGAGCTGTCCGTCAAGATTTGTGGTCTGATGTTTTTTCGCAAAGACAAGAGGCACATCAAGCTGCTGTGCCACAAGAGTTGCAATAGAAATACCGGATGCTTCCACTGTAAGGACAAGGGAAATATCCGTTCCTGTAAAAAGACGTTTCACTTCTTTTGCCATTTCAGTGGCAAAGCGAACATCAATGCGATGATTGATAAAACTGTCGACGCGTAAAATATCTCCTGCGCTGATCTTTCCTTCAGCCAGGATGCGATCTTCCAATAGTTTCATAAAGAACCTCCGGATTGTCTAAATCCGTTTCGTGTTATGTACCTATTTTATGTTTCTTTCCGTGCACATATTAAATCATATCTTTGTTTAAATCAAGTGTATTTTTTACCTAAAATTATGAATTTTTTAGTCGGATAATAAGACAACCTTTCCTGCCTTGCCTTTTTTACTGGGCAGTGCTAAAGTAGACCCATGAAAAATTTTACCTGCACAAAAAAAATAAACTTTTTCTCCCCGGAAAAAATAATGAACTCCGGCGAGATCTTCAGAATGTACAAAGACGCTGAGAGCGGCATTTTCAGGGTGTTTTCGGGCGATAAGGTCCTGTTTTTGCAGGAAACCGGGGAAGAAACTTTTAGTTTTTCCTGTTCCCCGGATGAGTTTGAAAAATACTGGAGCCGTTTCTTCGATCTTGAAACGGATTATGCCGGGCTATACAAAAAGGCCCTCAGATCAGGGCCATACATTGCAGACTGCGCAGCTTCATCCTACGGGGTAAGGGTCCTGAACCAGGACCTTTTTGAGATGATGATCTCTTTTATCATCTCGCAGCAAAAGCGGATCCCCGAGATAAGAAAATGCATAGAAGCGCTCTGTGCGCGCTTTGGAGAAAAGAAATGTCTGAACGGTTTTGAATATCACGCCTTCCCGGACGCAAAAGCAATAGCCGCTGCCGGTCCGGACGGTGTAAAGGGACTGTCTCTCGGCTACCGTGAGCGCTATATTTACGAAACAGCCGTAAAGTATGTAGCGGATGATTTCATAAAAAGCCCTGCATTCCGCGCCCTTTCCTTTGATGAGGCTAAGGCTTATCTAAAGCAATACTGCGGGATAGGCGAAAAGGTTGCAAACTGCATCTGCCTCTTTGCGCTGGGCTACAAGGATGCCTTCCCCATCGATGTGCACATAAAGGATATCCTTCACCGGGAGTTCAACGTAGGGGACGATAACTACAGGACGCTTTCCGACGCAGTGTTCACAAAGGCAGCAGCAGACCGCTTTGCGGACTTTGCCGGCGCAAAAGGCATCATCCAGCAGTGGATCTTTGCACATGAGATAAAATAGCCGCCCAAAAAGGGCGGCTATCGTTTTTTAGATCCGGATCCCGCTCATTACTTCTCCGATGTTTTCGCGGAATACAATGTCCGCCTCGGAGTCGTAAGAGGTGCGGTCACGGTTTATCACAACCAGTTTGCTGCCGGCGTAATACCTGATCATGGTATTTGCGGGATAGACCGTAAGCGATGTCCCGCCGACAATGAACAGATCCGCTGCCGCAAGCGCCCTTATAGCGCCTGACCATGCGGCTTCCGGCAGGCCCTCACCGTAAAGCGTCACTTCCGGGCGGATCATCCCGCCGCATTCGCAGCGCGGCACAGGCTCTTCGGACTTAAATATCCGCTCGCCGCCAAACTTCTTCCCGCACCTGTCGCAGAAGCACCTTTCGGTAGTCCCGTGAAGCTCATAAACCTTCTTGCTCCCGGCCTTCTGGTGCAGGCCGTCTATATTCTGGGTGATAACCGCCTTCAGCTTTCCTGCGGCTTCAAGCTCGGCAAGCTTTTTATGCGCAGCGTTCGGCTCTATCCCTTCGACATTCATCTTCTGCCTGTAATATTCAAAGAACACCTTCGAATCGTGATACAGGCAGTCATTTGAGAGCAGATATTCCGGTTCGTACTGCTCAAACTGCACGTCCCTTGTGTTGTAAAGCCCGTCTTTGCTGCGGAAATCCGGGATCCCGCTTTCCGTGGAAACTCCGGCTCCTCCGAAAAAGACTACGTTTTTGCTGTTCTCGATCAGGTCATTCAGCTTCGAAAGCCTCTCCTCAAAACTCTCCATCTCAACCTCCGGCTAATAGGGTCCCGCACCGAGCGGGGCAAGTCATTTTTCTTCAAGTATCCGCGTAAGCTCTGCCTTAGCAAGGCTTCTGTCCTTAACAACGATCCCCTTCATTCCGAGGCGCACCGCAGTCTCTATGTTACGGGCACTGTCGTCGAGGAATACGCATTCCTTAGGATCGAGCCCGTATCTTTCGAACAAAACCTTATAGATCTCTTCGCCCGGTTTTAAAAGCCTCTCTTTATACGAAATGACCCTGCCGTCCTCCAGCCCGAGGAACTTGAAAAGGCCCTCGTTTTCCGCCATCTCAAAGTTTTCAAGACTATAGTTGGAAAGCAGGTAGACCTTGCGCCCCGCCTCCTTAACAGACCTTATCCACTCGCACGAGTCGGGGTATTCCATAACAAGCCGCCTCATATCCTTAAAGAAAAGCCGCACCTCCGGCTCAAGGGAAGGTTCCAGGGAAATGCAGTTGTACATTGTCATATCTTTGGTCAATATCCCTTTGTCCATCAGCGGCCAGTACGGGCTTTCGGCAGTGATCGCAGCAAGCCTCTGCGCCTTCTCCTCCGGTATTCCTATCTCCCTGATATAGTCGTTGTAGCGGAACTTTGCGAGGACGTTCCCTATATCGAAGACAACATTTTTGATCATAATCCCTCCCCGATCCCTAAGCACTTTTAAGGATCTCTTTACGGGGATTATACCACTTTCAGCGGTCAAAGAAAAGCAAAGACCTGCAAAACATCTAATTTTGCAGGTGCTTGCCCTTTAATCTCTTCTTTATGAGCGATTTTCCAAACTCTACGAACTTCATGTATTCCTCATAGCTCATCAAATGTGACAGCTCCACCAGCATGGCGTCGTCGCTCTTTCTCCTGCCATACCTTGGAGCCTCCCGCACAAGCCCGTCCAGCTCCAGATCGTTGTTTGCAAGGTATTCCACCGGAACCTCGTAAAACTCCGCAAGCTCGTTCAGAGTCTGCAGGTTCGGCTCGTGTTTTCCAAGCTCGTAAGACTGATAACTCTGCCGGGAAACGTGCAGGATCTCAGCAATATCGGCCTGTCGCAGATTGCTCTGGGTCCTCAGAAGTCTCAATTTTCTCCCAATGAGGGTCGTACTCTTCTCCATAGCTACCTCTTTGCAAAGGATTTACGCTTAAAGATTATTAAAAATAGAAGCGGCCTTGAACAAAAAGCCACGAATAGTGGCTTTTTCCCTTTAAATGCCACTATTTGTTGCTTTTAACAGTTTCCCATTGTGTTTTGGACAAAACAGTGTATAATGCGGAACATGGGATTATGTCACTCCAACGGGGATTTCTCGGGAATGTTTAAGATGTCTGCACGGGATCTGGAGTGGAATGCGGGGGTGGTTTTTCTCGCCGTATAAAGAGAGAGAATAAAAAGAATATTGGGGTAAGAACAAATGAGTAGTATGATCATTTCGAACCGGGAAGATCTCCGTTCTTCCGGTGAACTGCGTTGCAGGGTTACCTGCAGCTACATTGAAGACGAATCGGGCGCAGAAAGAATGCGTTACGGGCTGGTATTCGAAAGGCTCTCCGAGCAGCTTCGGTCTCTTCCGGACTTGTCCGGATCAAGGAACAGCGTTATCAATTTGATGAAAAAGATCAACAGAAACAAAGTAAGTTCCGACCACATCGACGATATCATCGATGATTTTCTTACAGCGGAAAGCTGCTGAAAGACAACAAAAAAGCATCAGTTACATTCCCGGCTGATGCTTTTTTATTTTTGTTATGCTTCGGGCTTTTCCCCGGTTTTACCGTTCATCACCCGGGCTACCGCATCTATCACTGGACCCAGCGCGAACAGCATGATGACAGTAACAACTCCCACCGTCATATCTATCTTTGCCACAAGGCAGATGATAACGGCCGCGATGGTAACAAACATATCATAGCCTATCCTCACTACCTTGAAGGGGATCGTTTTCCCCGTCTTTTTCTCAAGAATCCCGTGTATAAAGTATGAAAGCGCGTCATAAGGCGCCGTTCCTGTCTTGCTGTTCATGTATACAGCCGCCGCGAGAACGAACACAGCGAGAGCGGGGATCATAACTATTATGGCAACAGTCAGGGACTCTATCTTTGTCACTCCAAAGATCTTGTTTATGAGCCAGGTGGTGATATCCGCCGAGTAGCCCACAAGGATCATATTTCCGAAGGTTCCGGGCCCAAAGAGCGACCGGTCCTTAAAAAGCAGGAATAAGAACAAAACAGCGTTTATGCAAAGTTGGTAAGTCCCAAAAGAAAGCCCCGTAACTCGCGACATCGCGTAGTGCAGGGCGGAACACGGGTCAGGGCCCAGCCCTGTCATATTCAGCACCGCAACACCCATTCCCATCACACAGACTGCAACGAGCATGCAGATGATATTTTTCAGATTCTTCCTAAGATACGCCAAAAGATCAAATTTCACTTTACTCACTTTTTCCTCTCATCCGCTGTCCCCCACAAAAGTATAAAGCGGCCCGCCTAGCGAGCCGCCCCATAAACATTCCCAATTACGTATTACTTAATAAGACCGACAAGTCTTGCCATCTCTTCGATAGATTCTTTCGAGATCTTCTTTCCCTTGTACTCGATAAGATTCTGTCTGCTGCCTGTAAAGATGTCTACAGGAAGGTATTTCTGAAGGATGATCTTCTCATCTTCAACGTAGATTTCAAGAGATTCGCGATCCTCAATGTCAAGGGTCCTGCGAAGCTCGATCGGAATAGTGATTCTTCCGAGTTCATCAAGTCTTCTAACTATACCTGTACTCTTCATAAAACAATTCTCCTCTAAGGTTATTAGCCCCGGATAGGGACCTCACGATTAGTTATTATATCACTATTTGTTCAAAATGCAACATTTTTTACAATGATTTCATAGAAATATTATTTTTTCTTTGCCGAAGACGAAGGCTTCTTTGCTGTAGTAGCCGGTTTCTTGGCTGTAGTTGCGGGTTTTTTGGCCGTGGTCCCGGTCTTTTTTCCTGTGGTCTCAGTCTTCTTTCCTGTGGACGCGGGCTTCTTTGCCGCAGTCTCAGTCTTTTTCCCTGTAGTTGCGGGTTTCTTAGGCTTCTTGGGTTTTTCCTCTTCCTCCTCTTCATCGGAAGTGTCCGTTGAAACAAGGTTCATGATGCCTCCAAGGAGTCCACCGCCGTTTCCGCTGCCGCTTCCGCCGCCGAACAATCCGCCGAGGAGTCCGCCGCTCTGAGGCTTATTGGAGCTTGGTTTCTTCCCGGGCTTTTTGCCGGAAGAAGATGAAGATGCTACATTTGTTGCTACAAGAGATGCAATGAGAGGTGCAGCTGCAGCAAGGATACTGTTGGTGTTATTGTTGCTCACGCCTGTTTCCTGCGCTACTTCGTTCGTTGTCTGGGAGTTGACCCCAAGGAGCGAAGTGATCATGGCGAGCGGGTTTCCTTTTTGAGTCCCGTTCTGGCCCACCAGCAGAGGAAGCGCCGATGTGAGCACGCTCTTTACCTGTGTCCCGGTTGCTCCGCTTTTTTCACTGATCTTAGTTACATTGTCCTTTGTCAGGAGTTGCTTTAATATTTCCTTTACGTCCATACAGTCCTCCGCCGCGGCTTTCCCGCCCGTCTTATAGTCAGCATGATACCTGCTGATATGATTATGCTCTAACAGATTTTTTAAATCAAGATTTTTTAGCGAAATTATATTGAAATCGTTATTCCCATTGAGTATAATTTTCTCAAACGGGGTTTACAACGCCGTCTAAAACAAAAGGAGGATGTTTCAAATGGCTGAAACAGTTAAGAAAAAAGTTACTTCCGCAAGCGAATCCAAAAAGCCTGCAGACGAAAAGAAAATAACAGAAGCCAGGCCCGTAGGTAACGCAGGCGGTTTACGTGCCCTTGCGATCCTTTTCTGGGTACTTGCCATCGGATGCGAAGTTCTTGCACTTCTCTTCCTCTTCGGACAGATCAACCTTCTTCCGAAAAACCCTCAGATCCTTTGGATCCCGGCCCTTATTCTGGATCTTATCTTCGTGATCATCGGGTCACAGTTCTGGAAGAAAGCAAACCGTATCAAACCCGCTTCCAAGAAGAATCCCACACTCTTCTGGCTTTGGAACAACATGGGCCTCATAACTTGCTGCGTAGCATTCCTTCCCTTCGTTATCCTTGTTCTTTCAAACAAGAATCTCGATAAGAAAACAAAGGTTATCGCAACTATCGCAGGTGCTGTTGCTCTCCTTATCGCAGGCGCTGCTTCCTATGACTACAATCCCATCTCCGATGAGGAGCTGAACGCAGCCGAAGCTACCATCACAAGCGATGTTTACTGGTCACCTTACGGTAAGGTTTACCATACCGATATGGACTGCCAGGCCCTTACAAACACCGAAAACCTGACAAAAGGTACCGTTGAAGAAGCTATCGCCGCTAACCGTACACGCCTTTGCCACTTCTGCGAAAAGAAGCTTCAGGATGCAGGCGTAGAGACGCACCAGCTTTTAACCGACGAATAATAAGACTTTTTCTACAATCTTATCCGTTTGTTTTTATGAAGACCCTTCCGGTTTTGCCGGGAGGGTTTTCGTGTTTTAAGCCGGAAGGCTGCTATATTAATTCCCTTACCATCCATTTTTTTGTTGACATCCCGGTTCCCCAATATTATAATTGCCTTCGACATAGCTGGGGGAGCACACCGCTGAGATTGAAACGCACGTTTCTTGACCCTTATCACTTGACCCGGGTAATACCGGCGTAAGGAAGCGAAAAGATCAAACCGGAAACACTAACAGACGCTCCTCCTTTGCAAACACAAAAGGAGGCTTTTTTTATGTCAAACACAACCAATGTATCAAGCACACGCAGGCTTGCGGAATCCGCAATCATGGTAGCCATCGCCACTGTGCTCTCACTCATCAAACTGCTCGACCTGCCTTACGGCGGATCAGTCACTATCGCATGTATGCTGCCCATCGTTATAGTAGCCTACAGACACGGTATGAAATACGGTCTCTTTGCGGGCGTAGTATTCGGTATAATCCAGCAGCTGCTGGGCCTGCACACGCTCTCATACGTTACTACCTGGCAGTCGATAGTGGCAGTGATCCTTCTCGACTACGTTATAGCATTTATGGTAACAGGCTTTGGCGGACTCTTCAGAAAGATCTCTTCCCAGCCCCGCGCACTCCTGTATGGCTCCCTTGTGGTATGCGCCCTCAGGTACATCTGCCACGTTATCTCCGGAGCAACCGTATGGGCAGGCCTTTCGATCCCCACAAACGCAGCGCTCATCTATTCCCTCGGCTATAATGCAACCTATATGGTTCCCGAGACTATCGTTACCGCTGTTATCGCATTTTACGTAGGTTCCGTTATCGATTTCAGGGAAGCTAACATCGCACGCATCTACAAGAAAGAAAAAGAGGGTGCACCTATTCTTAAGTGGATCGGCGGTTTCCTTTTCGCCGCAGCACTTGTTTTTGACGTAAGGATGATCTTTATGCACACCCAGGATGCGGAGTCCGGCGAGTTTATAACCGACGGCCTTGCAAAAGTAAACTGGACACTTATCGCTGTTGTTAGTATAATAGCTGTTGCAGCCGCAGTTGTTCTGTTTTTGATCCCTACCGTCAAGAAAGCAGAAGCTAAAGGCTGAAAACAGAGCTTTTGGGAGAAAGATATGGTGATCAGGCAGTTTAAGCGCCTCTCGGCGTTAAGAAAAGAGCAGATAGCTTCCCTTGAACGGGAGTGCTTGGAAGCTGACGGCGCAGTCTGCCCGGTTTTTGCTGAACCCTTCCTTAACTATACAACCAAGGTTCCCGCCTTTTTCTTTGCGACAAGCGGGAACCGCGCCATCGGCGTACTGTCCCTGTTTTTACCGGGGGACGGCACCGCTGAGGTTAGCGCTGTCGTCGCTCCGACGGAGCGTAAAAAAGGGGTCTTTAAGGCCCTTTTAAAGACTGCGGGGCAGTCCATAAAACAGCTTGACATCGCTACAGTCTACCTTGTAAGCTGTCCGGGTGTTCCGGACTGTGACGCCTGCCTTTCCGCCGTTAACGCCCTTTATTCTTCTTCTGAATTCAAGATGTTCCTGCCGAAAGCCGGTGCTGCCCTTGCCCTTTTGGAAAAGGGTTCAAAAAAGACACCTCCAAAAAAGCAAAAGGACGGCGAAAAGCCTGTCCTGCTGCCGGTCTCAGGAAAGGACATCCCTTCTCTTTCCCCACTTCTTGGGGATTTCTTTAACACCGACCCCGAAAGTGCCGGGACCTGGCTAAATACTATCCTCGGCTCCGAAAAGACCCACTTTTTCAAACTGATCCTTGGCAAAACCCTCATCGGGTGCGGAGGGTACGTGGACTCCGGTAAAAGTGCTTCCGTTTTTGGGATCGGGATCGAAAAAAGCCATCGCGGAGCGGGTTTTGGCCGTTTTCTTATGCGCTCTATCCTTGGAGCCATCCCTTCCGGTCACTCCGTGGTCCTTCAGGTTTCGGACAAAAACGCCGTTGCTTTTTCTCTCTACAAGAGCCTTGGCTTTGAAGTCACCGCCACAACAAGGTATCACATCCTTCCCATGAACAGGTAAGCCCCTGCCTTTTCCCCTGTTTACACTGTTCTTCCACTGTGCTAAACTACAGGTATGGGTAAAAAGGCAAAGAAAAAGAAAACTTTTGCAAGGTTCCTCGGAAAGCTTTTCGGAGGCTTGTTTGCTTTACTCATTGTAGCGTTGATCATAGCCTGCATAGCATTCCGCTCATACATAAAGGCTTTTTTTGAATACCGTCAAAAGGCCAAGCTTATCGCCGCAAAATCCACGGAATCAGACTTTAAGATAAGCGAGAACAGCTTTGTTTACGCTTCCGACGGTTCCCTGATCTCGACCCTTTCCGGAGAACGAAAATCCTATTATCTCAAACTATCCGACATCCCCAAATACGTCAAAGACTGCGTCCTTGCTGTCGAAGACAGGCGTTTTTACACGCACAACGGCTATGACATCAAAGGCATCGCTGCAGCAATAAAAACTTATGTAGACACCGGTACCGTGATCCGCGGCGGAAGCACCATCACCCAGCAGCTTGTCCG